>JAFAHD010000092.1 GCA_019237415.1 Vulcanimicrobiota bacterium | reverse complement strand
GATGTAGATGCCGATGCCGCCGAAGTCGCCGCCGCGGATCAGCTCGTTCAAGCTTTGGATCTCGCGCGGGCTCAAGAAGACGGTGTATGGGTCGCCGAGCGAATCGAGCATGCCGGACACCGCCGCAAACGTCAGGTCGTCGTCGCTCGCGGCGCTGCCGTACTTGTCCAGCGCGTCGGTGAGCATCTTGTTCGCGAGCGCGGTGTCGTCGGAAAGCACGCCGTCGGTTTCGGGCAATGGGATCGTCGCGGTCACGTGCTTCTTCGACAGATACTGGGTCAGGCCGGTGCGCTCGCCCTTGAGCAAAACCGTATCGTCGACCGGCTTGTAGAAGTGCTCGTGCACTTTCTCCATCGAGATGTCGAGGATCGAAAGGTCTTTGGTCCGGTCGTCGGCGCTTGCGACCGGGCCGCCGATCGAGAAGTCGCCGCGGACGTCGCCCAGGTGGAACGCCAGCACGCGCGGATCGAGCGAATTGCCTTGATGCAGGTGGCTGCGCTCGAACGCGAGGGTGAGGCCCGCTGCGGCGGCGATGGCCAGCAGCACGGCGGTGGCGCGGCGGAAGGCGGGCAAGGGGTTAGCGATTCCTTTCGGACGGGGATTTGCGGGACAACGGCGACGGGCTATGTTGAAGAACTCTCATATCCTATATACGTCGGTATTCCCTGCGGTTTGTTGCATAGAAGCCCATGAGAATAGGGCTTTTCAGGCTGAGGTTGCTTGCTCCGACCTCTGTGTGAGCGCGCTCGCGCTACAGTCGTGTCATCGGATTGACGGGCACGCCGTTGACGCGGATCTCGAAATGCAGATGCGGTCCGGTGGCATAGCCTGTGGCGCCGACGCGCGCGATCGCTTGTCCGCGTTGCACCGCCATGCCTTGCGAGACGAGGATCGCGGAGCAATGCGCGTACAGCGTCGAGTATCCGCCGCCGTGATCGATGATCACCGTGTTGCCATACCCGCCGTACCAACCGGTGAACAGGACGACGCCGTCGTCCGACGCGACGATCGGCGCGCCGTACGGTGCGCCGATGTCGATGCCGGTGTGCATCCGATAGCCGCCGAGAATCGGATGCCAGCGCATGCCGAACGGCGACACCACCGGGCCTTGCGCGGGCCAGATGAAGTGTCCGGAAACGCAGGCGCTGGGCGCTTGGCCCGCGGCCGCAGCGGCCGCGCGGCGCGCCGCGCACGCGTCGATCTGCGCCTGCCGCGCCGCCGCCGCTTCCTCGCGTTGGCGTTCGACGATGAGCGCTTGCAGCTGGGCTTCTTCTGCCGCCGTCAGATCCTCGAGCTGCTGCACGTGCTGCTGGATCACGTTTTGCTGCAACGTGGCTGCGTAGAGCAGCTCTTGGCGCCGGTCTGCGAGCACTGACAATTGACCGCGCTTGGTCTCGCGGTCGGACCGCTGCGCGTCCAGGTCGGCCTGCGTGCGTTCGAGATCCGCGACCAGTCCCTGATAGCGATGCTGCTCGGCGTTGACGCGCGCGATCAGTTCCGTATCCGAGCGCACGATGAAGCGCAAGAAGTCGAGCCGCTCGACGAAATCCTCGAACGACGTCGCGTTGAGCAGCACGTCGAGGTACGAGGTCGAGCCCTGTTCGTAGATGTCCACGAGCCGCTTGTCGAGCGCATCGGTGTGGCGTTTGAGGCTGGCTTGGATATCCGCGAGCTGCACGCGGCGCACGGCGAGCCGGCGCTCGGTCAGCGCGATCGCCGAATCGAGGTCGCCGATCTCGCCGGTGACGCGCGTGATCGCCGCGTTCGTCTCATTCAACTGCGACGAGATGTTCTGGACCTTGAAGCGGGCCTGGTGCAGCTGCCCGCGCGCCTGCTGCAGCTGCGCCTTCGTCTTTTCGATCTGCTGCTGGCTGTTCTTGATCTTGGCATTGATGGGGTTGGGCGTCGGCGCAGGCGTCGGGGGACGCGCAGCCGCGGGCGCGGCAAACAACGCTGCGGCCAGCGCGAGCGAGAGAAGCGACGCCACCCCGCGCAGCGGTGTCAAGCGGGCCGCAGGTACCGGCTGACCGAGAGCCAGCTGGCGAGCATGCCGACGACGGCGCCGACCAGCACTAGTTCGAGCGCGATGTGCCCGACCGACACATCGGCGAGATTGAGAGGCAAGAACGGGAGGTTGAGCGTGAGTTTGGGAGCGAGCGTCTGATAGGCGGGCCACAGCACGAGCAGGCCGATGAGTCCGCCCGCCAAGCCGGTGAGCAGCCCTTCGAAGACGAACGGCCAGCGGATGGTCCAGTTCGTCGCGCCGACGAGCTGCATGATCGTGATCTCGCGCTGGCGCGCGAACACCGTCAGTCGGATCGTGTTATAGATGATGAGCGCGGTGGCGACCAGCAGCAGCACGATCACTCCCAGCCCGATCGTGCCGAGCACGCGGCGTATCACGAGCAGCTTCTCGGTCACCTTGCTGCCATAGTTGACGAACGCGACCTGCGGCTTGGCCTGCAGTTCGCCGGCGAGTGGAGGCACGTCGCCCGGGTCGATCGTGTGCACGACGAACGAGTTCGGAAGCGGATTGACGTTGATCAGCCCGAGGTTGACCTGCCCGGCCAGGCGCTTGCGCAGCGTCTCGAGCGCTTCTTGCTTGCTGACGAAGCGCACGTTATCGACGCGCGGGTCGGCGCGCAGCTGGCGCATCATCGTGTCGATGTCGGCCGGCGTCGCCTCGTCCTTGAGGTAGACCGCGATATCGACCTTGTTCACGACGTTGTTGAGCAGCAGATTGAACGAGGAGCGCGCGAACAGGAAGACGCCGAGCACGACGATCGAAATCGCGACGGTGCCGATGGCGGTGAGCGCCATGGCGGCATTGCGCGTGAAATTCTGGGCCACCTCGGCCCAAAAGAATTGCGTCCTACCCCAGTCCAACGTGGTAGCGGCCTCGCTCCTCGTCGTGCGCGATGCGCCCGTGGACCAGGCGCACGACGCGCCGTCGCATGCGGTCGACGCTTGCCTGATTGTGGGTCGCCACGACGACGGTGGTGCCCTTGGAGTTGATGCGCGCGAGCAGCGCCATGATCTCGCTCGAGGTCTCGGGATCGAGATTGCCGGTCGGCTCGTCGCACAGCATGATGAGCGGGTTGTTCACCAGCGAGCGCGCGATGGCGGTGCGCTGCTGCTCGCCGCCCGAGAGCTCATGCGGGAACATCTTGCTCTTGTGCGCGATGCCGACGAGTTCGAGCGCGCGCGGCACGCGCCGCGCGACATCGCGCGACGTCGCGCCCGTCACCTGCAGCGCGTACGCCACGTTCTCCCAGACCGTCTTGCCGCGCAGCAGTTTGAAGTCTTGGAAGACGACGCCCACTTTGCGCCTCAAGAACGGGACTTTTCCGTGGGGCAGGGTCGAGAGGCGCCAATCGTCGACGACGACGTCGCCGGACGTGGGACATGCCTCCCGGTAGATGCACTTCAGGACGCTGGACTTGCCCTGGCCCGTGCTGCCGACCAAGAACAGGAACTCGCCGCGAGCGACGTTCAGGCTGATGTTCGAAAGCGCGTGGACTCCGTTGGGATAGACGAGGCTGACGTCCTCAAAAACAATCATGCCAGGGCGTGGACCGCCTGAGCGTGGGGAGAGCGCATGCTGGAAACTCGTGTTCGGCGCGGCGGCGTACCTGCCCTATCCGGCGGGAAAGACGGTCGACCGTTCGAACCGTATCGCGCCATGGATTTCGATCTGACGCAGGATCAGTTGGATGTGCAGAAGTTGTGCCGCGATTTCGCGGAAGGCGAAATCCTGCCGCACGCGGCGCGCTGGGATGAGAACTCCGAGTTTCCGCTCGAATGCGTGCGCAAGATGGCGGGACTCGGCCTGCTGGGATTGCCGATTCCTGAGAAGTACGGCGGCGCCGGTGCCGACACGGTGTCGTACGCGCTCGCCGTGATCGAGATCGGGCGCGCCGACGCGTCCGTCGGCATCACCATGGCAGCGCACGTATCGCTGGGCACGTCGCCGTTTCTCATGTTCGGCAGCGAGGCGCAAAAGCAGCGTTACATCCCGCCGCTTGCTCGCGGCGAGCAATTGTGGTCGTTCGGGCTCACCGAACCAAACGCCGGCTCAGATGCGGGCGCCACGTCGACGAAGGCGCGGCTCGAAAACGGTTCGTGGGTGATCAACGGAACGAAGGCGTTCATCACCAATGCGGGCACGCCGATCAGCGGCGGCGTCACCATCACCGCCGTCACCGGCCCTGGTACCAATGGCAAGGCCGAGATCAGCAACATCATCGTGCCGCAAGACACCGCTGGGTACTCACGCGCGCAGCCATATAAGAAGATGGGTTGGCGCGCGTCGGACACGCGCGAGCTCTCATTTGCCAATGCTAAGGTGCCGCAGGAGAACCTGCTCGGCGAGCGTGGGCGCGGGTTCAAGCAGTTCCTCGACACGCTCGACGGCGGCCGCATCAGCGTCGGCGCGCTTTCCGTCGGGCTCGCACAAGCTTGCTACGACGCGAGCGCCAAGTACGCCAAGGAGCGGATGCAATTCGGCTCGCCGATCGCCAAGTTCCAGGCAGTGCAGTTCCAGCTCGTCGACATGGCGGTCGAGATCGAGCTCGCACAGACCGCCGTCCTGAAGGCCGCCTGGCTCAAAGACCAGGGACGCGATTTCGCTAAGGCGGCCGCGATCGCCAAGCTCTACTCCGGCGAGGTCTCGCGGCGCTGCGCGAACGCGGCGGTGCAGATCCACGGCGGCTACGGGTTCATGGAAGAGTACCCGGTGGCGCGCTACTGGCGCGACTGCAAGATCAACGAGATCGGCGAAGGCACGAACGAAGTCCAGCGGATGGTGATCGGCCGGCTGCTCGGCTTCTGATTCCCTGAGATGTCAAACGTGCCCGCTTCGGGCAGACCTTCCCATGACATCGTGCGCGAAGGAATCTGGGTCGGCAGGTGTGAGAATCACATCTTTGAGAAGGCCGTTTTTTCTTTTGACGATCACGGCCCGGCCAGCGAGCGGACGGTTGCCTGCCTTCAGGGCGGTAAAGAAGAGCCCCGTTCCTTCCACATCTCTTGTCGCCGCACGACGCGCACGCTCTCGACGCTGCCGTAGTCGAGTACCACGATAGGTACGCCGATGAACGAGATAGACAGAGCATTTTGGCCAAGTCTGTAGACGATCACATATCGCAGCCATAGCTGCGCGGACGCGTAGAACAAGACTATCAGGACTGCGCTGACAGTCACTACTGCAAGGGCCGGGTGCCCAGCAATCACACTGCGCTCACTCGCATTGGGTCAGGTTGAGGCCGTTCAACGTCGACGGATCCAGTTCCATATAGGATAGGCCCTTCTCCGTCTCCGGGCGTTGGATCAACCCCAAGATCTGAGCGTCCACTTTGTCGGGAGCAGAATTCGAATCCATCGTCACAAAGAGTTTGCCGGCGGGCGTAGAGACCTCGCCGTTCGGCTTTTTCAACGGAACGCCCAAGACGAACACCTGGTTCGCGGACGTTTGGTACAGATACCCGACAAACTCCATGTTGTGGTTCGGGTTGCCGTCGCCCGCCTGCACGGACCAGCGGCGCGCGATCGCATATTTCTGCGAGTTTGCATCTGCGGCGGTTTCAGGCGCGAGGCTGCCGAGGGAGAGCGCTCCACTGCACTTGCCCCCTTCCGTCGTCACCGCTGGCGTCGGAGCGATAGGAATCGCCGGCGGCGCGCCTGCCGCGAAGAGCTGCGTTGCGAAATTGACAAGAATCAGTACCAGCATGCTTGGATATGCGCACCGCGAGATTTCACTTGACGGAAGCCGGCGGACCAGCCCATTTGTGCCATATATGTGCAGTGTTTCTGCCGCAACCGCACCCTCCCCCCGCACGCACGCCGGCCGAATATCCTATCGAACGTCAGAACGTGCTCGACCGCGCCGTGCGAGCGTGGTATTTTTAAGGAGCGCTGGCGTGCGGCAAGCCCGTGACGCACGCCTGCGCAATGCTGAGCCCCGGCACTTAGCGGCCGGGGCTGCGTTTTGCCCTGCTGGGACCAGACATGCCCTAGCGCGTCGTGTCGACCGTGATGCCAAAACCGCTGAGCGCGGTCGACGCATCGAAGATGATGCGCGAGTTCGGCCAGCTGCCCTTGTTGCCGGTCGCGGTCGTCGCGTTGGGGAAGACGAAGATGTCGGAGTCGTAGACGTACAAGATGTCGCGGCCGCCGTCGTACGCCAGCCCTTTGGGCTGTGTGAAGTTCGTCAACGTCTGCGCGTGCGTCGTCGATCCGCTGAACGTGCTCGCTGTCTTGATGATGTCGATCTGCGGCGGCGAGATCTCCGTGACGAACAGGATGTCTTGCGCCGAATTGTAGGCGAGCCCTGTACCATTGCCCAGTCCCAATCCGCTGATCGCGGTGGTCGCGGTCTGCGTGATCGTCGTGCCGCCCGACAGCCCGGCCGCTGCGGTGCCGAAGCCGGGGAACTTTGCGACGATCGTGCCGTTGTCAGCGACGAACAGAATATCGCGGATCCCATCGTAGAGCATCTCTTGCGGCCGAGGTCCGCCCGGCGCGGTCGGATCGGTCATCGCCACGTTGATGAACCCGGCCGGAACCGAAGCGGCCGTCATCGTCGTGGCGCTCGAGTAGACGTCCACCCTATTGGTGTTATTGTGCGCGACGACAAGCAGGTTGTGCACCGCGTCGAAGTATGCCGCGCCTTCCAAGTTGTTGGTGTTCGCACCCGTGATGCTGATCGTCGGCGTCGTACCGTTCTTGGTCGTGGCCGTGGTCCAGATGTCGATCGAGTTGTTCGTGCCGTTGGGCACGCTCTGGTTGGGATACCACAGCGTGTCGGTCACCGGATCATACACGACGTCCGGATTGGCGATATCGCTCGTATCTAAGATCACGCTCGGAATCGCGGCACCGTTGATCGCGGACGCGCCACGGTACGAGCGCACGGTCCTCGACGTCGCGTCTTGCACCCACAGCGTGTCGGGCGCGAACGAGCCGCTGATCGTCGGCGTCGGCGTCGGCGTTGACGAGGTGTTGTTGTTCGAGCATCCGGCGCTGAACGCGATCCCAAGCGCGGCGGCGAACAGCACGTAATAACCCACGCGGACGTTCATGAAGCGGAGATTCCCCTTTAGAAAACGCGGGCGCCGGCTCGAGTCGGCCGGCGGCACACCTCGCACAGTTGAGCGCGGGCTTCGCTCACGGGACGATGGCGCCCTTTGACGGGCTCGCGCTCACGCGTGCCACACAGCGAGAAATGGCAAGACCGCCGGCGCTTGGCCGGCGGTCTCGTTTCGTGATCCGATCGAGTCTTGGTTAGAGCTTGATCTGGACGTTGAACGTGGCGTTGAACGGCGTCACGGTTCCGTTCAGGCCGTTGTCACCCGACGAGTTCGGGAAGTACGGGTACTTGAACTGCTGCTGGATGGCAACGCCAGGATTGTAGAAGTTGCCAACCGGCGGGAAGAACCCGCTGCTGTTGCTGTACAAGCACCAGTGGTTGTTGCCTTGCAGCCACGGCTCAGGCGTGCCGCCGCTGCAGGTGTTGATGATGTTGGCCAGGTTCAGGGCGTACGTCACGCGCGGTGTCGCTTCGTACGTGATCCCCATGTGCAGGCTGTACTGGTTCGGCTCCGTGAACGCACCCGGCTGGTCGAACTTGCCGGTGTATTGGTCCGGAACGACGAGCGATCCACCGCACGTGAACGCGTCTGCGGCGCCGCCCGCACCCGCTCCGAACTGATAGCGCGGGTCGCCGGCAACCGGAGTCGCCAGTGGCGAAGCGCATGTCTTCGGATCGAAGCCGTACGTCGTTTCCGGCGCACCGTACTTCTGACCGCCGTGGAACTGGAAGGCGGGCACGAATGCCCACTTGTCCTTCTTGTACTGGACGACGAGCGTCATCACGTGTGGCACCACGTAGCCGATCGACGAGAGTTGCACGCCGGTCGGGATGATGTCGTACGGCGCGTACTTCCCGCTCGTGCTCAGCAGCGGCTGGGCGGGAGCGTTGAAGTACGGATTCGCGTTCGTCCCCACGCATAGCGCTCCGACGCACGGGAACGACGCCACGGCGTTGTGGCCGCCATCCGTGCCGCACAAACTCGTCGGGCTCGTCGAGGGCAGCGCGCCCACGCACGCCGAGGTGAACGAATTGTAGTGCTGGATGTCGGTGTTGTCCTGAATCAGCGGCGAGTTGCCGTTCGAGAGCGGACTGTACTTGATGTAGCTGTACGTATACGTGTACGACAGCTGCTCAGCCCAGCCGTTGTTGTTGAAGTTGCCGTTGGCGAACAAGAACTCGAAGCCCGAGTTCGACTCGTTGCCGACGTTCAGACCGGAGACGAACGC
>JAFAHD010000105.1 GCA_019237415.1 Vulcanimicrobiota bacterium | reverse complement strand
CCGACGCCGATCACCTTGATGCTCGCCATGTGCTCGGGCACGTAGCGCCGCGGATGTTCCGTCATTCCCCTATCCCCCTGGCTCATAGCCGAAAGACCTGGCCCACCCACGTCGCGACACGCGACCATGTGCCGCGACCGTTCGTGCGCTCCGGCCTGCCGCCGTCGCCGGCGGCAGCGAAGAGCACGAGCCCGACTGCGGTGGCATACGCCGGGTTTTTGATCGTCTCTGTGAGTCCGCCGACGTGTATCGGATAGCCGATGCGCGCCGGCAAATCGAAGTAGTCTGACGCAAGGCCGTCAAGGCCGCCCAACAGCGAACCGCCGCCGGTCAGCACCAGCTCCGCAAGCATGACCTCGGGCGGACAGTTCTCCGACAGATTCGCTCGCACGAGCTTGAAGATCTCGGTCATGCGCGCCACGATGATCTGGCGCAAGAAATGCTTCGATGCCGCGCGGCTCGTGCGGCCCGACAGCGCCTTGACCTCGAACGTCTCTTGATCGAGGTCCAGCGAGAGATCGGCCGTGCCGTAGACGTGCTTGATGTTCTCGGCCTCGGCGAAACTCGTCTTCAGCCCAAGCGCGATATCGTTGGTGACGATGTTGCCGCCGACCGGTACCGTCCAGGTGTGGTACACCCCGCCGCCCCAATACACCGCGAGGTCGGTGGTTCCGCCGCCGATATCGAGCAGCACGACGCCTGCGTCGCGCTCCTCAGGCAGCAGCACCGCGGCGCCTGATGCGAGCGGCTCGAAGATGACGCCGACCGGCTCGATGCCGGCGCGGTGCACGCACTTGAGCACGTTTTGGACGAACGACGTGCCCGCGGTGACGACATGCGTGTCGACTTCCAATCGTCCGCCCGCCATGCCGACCGGATCGGTGATGCCGTTCTGTCCGTCGACGGCGAACTCGCGCGGCAGCGTGTGGATGATCTGGCGGTCGGCCGGCACGCTGATGATCGTGCTCGCGTCGACGACGCGTTTCACGTCGAGTCCCGCGACTTCGTTGTCGTCGCCGCTGACCGCGACGATGCCGTGCGTGTTCTGCGAACGCACGTGCTCGCCAGTGACGCCGATGTACGCAGTGGCGATGCTCACGCCCGCCATGCGCTCCGCGGTTTCGATCGCGGCCTCGATCGACTTCACCGTCTCTTCCAGGTCCGTCACGACGCCTTTGCGCAAGCCGAGCGACGGCGCTGCCCCAAAGCCGATGATATCCATCGTACCTTGCGGGCTCTGGCTGGCGATGACCGCCGCCGTCTTCGTCGTGCCGATGTCCAGACCGGCGATGACGTCGCTACGCGCCACGACTCGTCCTCATCTTCTCCACAGGCGCCAGCCGGTTGTGCACAGGCACAGCCGTATTGTGCACACCGGATGTGGATAACCAGGTCATAGAATGCGTTCGGCGACCCGAAGGTCGCCGCACGAGATGTGATGCGAACGCATTCCAAGCGGACGAAGCGTTCCCTCTTTTCTTGTCGCGAAGTTTTTTCATCGGTATTGCACCGTCGGCGCGGATGTGCTGCGCACGTCGATGTACTCGACCGCCGCCGGATGTGCGATGCGCTTGCTGATCGCGTCGTAGAGCGCAACTTTCTGCGCAAGGTCGTCGAGGTCGCCGAACGCAACGTCGAATCCGGCGTCGGTGGCCGCGCGGAAACCCATCACCGGGTCGCTTCGGATTTCCGTCACATGGACTCCCAGCGCCGAAAGCTGGCGCAACGCCGTCAGGCCCTCACCCACGTCCGTGCCGCCCAGCTGCGAGCCGGCAGTGCCGGCGCCATCGGGCAGCGGCTCGACGGACAGCGCGGGCAAAACCTCATCCGGGCCGGTCGCGTCGCCCAGCACCCGCCCATCGGCGTCGACGAGCATCGAAAAGCCGCCCGCCAGTTCGAGACGCGCGGCGGGCTCCCGCTCCACCACGCGGATGGTCACGCGGTTGGGCCACGCGCGCTCGACCTTGGCCGACGCGATCCAGGGCAAACCCGCCACGGCGCGCGCAGCTGCCTGGGTATCGAGCAGCCAGACGTTGCGGCCCAGCGGCAACGCCGCCGCGCCGACGATGTCCGACGCCGGCACGCGGTGCGCACCTGCGACGATGACGTCGCCGAGCGCGAGCCGCGGGTCGGCCGCAAGCGTCATGCCGCCATACGCGATGCCGGCGATCGCAGCGCAGGCGAGCACCGCGACACCGAGCCTGCGCGCAGCGTCGAGCGGCGACATGGCCGCACGGCGCCGAAGCGTTCTCGCGCTAGCCAACGGCTTGTCCGTTTGCGAGCAGCTGCAGCGCTTCTGCCACGCCGCACTTGTCTTGCGCCGCCACGACGCGTTGCGCCGCGGCCCGCGCGGCAGGCGTTGAGTTGGCCACCGCAAACGAGTGCCCGGCGGCCTCGAACATCGACACGTCGTTGTCCGAGTCGCCGATCGCCGCAAGATCGTCAAGGCCAAGACCCATCGATTTGGCCAGCCATTCGAGACCGTGCCCCTTGGTCGCGGCAGGATCGGTAACTTCCAAGAAGTTGCGCTGGCTCTTGAACACCAGCGCAGCGTCGCCGAGCGCGTCGGCCAGTCTCGGAATGAAGCTATCGACGTGCGAAGGCGCGCCGATCGCGAGCACCTTCATCGGGCCGATATCGCCGGGTGGCGAATCGGTGAGCAGCCGGCGCAGATCCTCCACCATGACCGGCTCGACGCGCGACAATTCGAGGTAGTGGCGGGCGCGTTCGTCGAGCTCGTCGAGGTACAGCTGATCGCCGTAGTACAGCTGCAGGTGGAAGCCGTCCGCTTTGAGCGCATCGTACGCGAGCAGCGCGGTCGCCGCCGCCAACGGCGTCGCCGTCAACCGCGCGCCGCTCGCCGCGTCGTAGATCGCCGCGCCGTTGAGGACGATCATCGGACCGCGCAACCCGAGCTCGGCCGCAAACGGTCGCGCGGCGCCGAACAGTCGGCCGGTCGCCAGACAAATCGTCGAGCCACGCGCCACCGCTTGCGCGATCGCGTCGCGATCGCATTGGTCGACGGCCAGCGACGGCCCGATCAGCGTGCCGTCGAGATCGACCGCGATGAGGGCGGGCGGTCTCACGCCGCACCTTCCCAAACATTGTCGTTGCCGAAGACTTCGGCGAGCTGCGCGCGCAATTCGCCGGTGATGCACAGCGTGCGCGCAAGCGGCCGGCTCTCGCTGCTGGTGGCCGAATGCAGCACGATGTGCCCCTCGCCGATGCCGGCCGCAAGCACCGCATCTCGCAATCTGGTCAAACGCGCCGCGTCATTGTCGTCGCCGTGCATGCGGATGTGCAGATCGCTCGCGCTCGCCGATGCCGGTTGGACGAACTCGACGCGGCCGCGCGGCGCGCGTTCGAGCGCTGGGCGCTCCGCGTTGAGGATGCGCGCCTTGTCGAGCGGCCAGGCCTCGATCGCCTGCACGGTGAGTTCCGGACGTTCTTCTTCTCCCTCTTCGGTCTGCGCCAGAGGGGCGGGCGGCCTGCCCAAGGCGCGCCGCTCCTTGACGCGCCCCTTGATGACGACGATCGAATCGTGGCCCAATAGCGGCGCGATTTCCGCGTACCATTTGGGAAACACCACCGTCTCGATCGACGCGGTCTGATCCTCGAGCCGCGCGATGAGCATCTGATCGCCGGTCTTGGTGATGACCCTGCGCGCTGCGGTGATCACGCCGCCGACCCATACGACCTCGTCTTCGCCCGTTTCGCGCAAGGCGGCGATCGTCGACGTCGTGCGGCGCGCGAGCTCGCGCGCTTTGTCGGCTAGCGGGTGGCCCGAGATGTAGACGCCGATCGCTTCCTTCTCTTGTGCGAGCCGCTGCGCAGGCGACGCGTCCGGTACCGCGGGCAGCGCGGGCGGCGGCAGATGCGCAGCGCCCTCGCCGCCGAACAGCGACGTCTGGCCGAGATCGCGCTCCTGCGCGATCTGCTGGCCGTACTCGAGTGCGCTATCCAACCCGGCGAGCAGCGCTGCGCGCGCGCCGAACGAATCGAGCGCGCCCGCTTTGATGAGCGACTCCAATACGCGGCGGTTGACCTGACGGCCGTCGACGCGCGCGCACAAGTCCGCCAGCGACGCGAATGGCGCTGACGCGCGCTTCGCGATCAGCTCCGCGATCGCGCCTTCGCCGACGTTGCGCACCGCGCCCAACCCGAAGCGGATCGCCCCGTCGCTCACCGTGAAATCGGTGCCGGACACGTTGACGTCCGGCGGGCGGATCGGGACTTTCATGAACGCGCATTCGGCCAGATATTCCGCGACTTTATCGGCGTTGTTCTTGAGCGAGGACAGCAACGCGGCCATGAACGCGAGCGGCCGGTTCGCCTTGAGCCACGCGGTGCGGTAGGCCAGCAGCCCGTAACACACCGAATGCGCTTTGTTGAACCCGTAGCCGGCGAACGGCTCGATGAACTGCCAGATCTTCGCGGCGAGCGGTTCTTCGATTTCGTTGTTCATGCAGCCGGCGATGAACTTTGCGCGCTCGGCCGGGATCTTCTCTTTGATCTTCTTGCCGATGACTTTGCGCATCTCGTCGGCTTGCCCAAACGTGTAGCCCGCGATGTCGCGGCAGATCTGCAGCACGCTCTCCTGATACACCGCGATGCCATACGTCTCGGCGAGGATCGGTTCGAGTTTCGGGTGCAGGTACGTGATCTTGCGCCGTCCGTGCTTGCCGGCGATGAAGTCGTTGATCCAATCCATCGGGCCGGGGCGATACAGCGCGACCATCGCGATGACGTCCTCGATGCACGTCGGCCGCAGCTCGGCGATGTAGCGCCGCATGCCGGCGCTCTCCAACTGGAAGATGCCGGTGGTGTGCCCGGATGACAGCAGCGCGTACGTCGCCGCGTCGTCGAGCGGAATGTCTTCGATGCGGAAATCCGGATCGGTCGTGCGCCGGATCTCGTGCGTGGCTCGCTCGATGACCGTGAGCGTCCGCAAGCCCAAGAAATCCATCTTGAGCAATCCGACCTTCTCGACCCAATCCATCGAGTATTGCGTGTTGACGTCATCATCGCCGAGCCGGACGAGCGGCGCGTAGTCGGTGACGGGCCCAGGCGCTATCACGACGCCGGCGGCGTGCGTCGATGCGTGGCGCGCAAGACCTTCGACGCGCATCGCGGTGTCGAGCAGCTCTTTGGCGCGCGCGTCGCGATGGTAGATCGAGTTGAGCTCCGGCACGCTGTCGATCGCTTGCCGGATCGACACCGGATTGGTCGGCACGTTCGGGATGAGCTTAGCGATGCGGTCGACGTCCGCGAGCGGATAGCTGATGACGCGCGCCACGTCGCGCACCGCGGCGCGCGCGGCCATGGTGCCGAACGTCACGATCTGGGAGACGCGATCGGCGCCGTACTTGGCGCGCACGTACTCGATGACTTCATCGCGCCGCTCGAAGCAGAAATCGGTGTCGATGTCGGGCATCGAGATGCGTTCGGGGTTGAGGAAGCGCTCGAAGAACAGGTTGTAGCGCAGCGGGTCGACGTCGGAGATGCGCAGCGCGTAGGCGACGATGCTGCCAGCCGCCGATCCGCGGCCGGGTCCGACCGGGATGCCTTGCTCGCGGGCGTAGCGTATGAAATCCCATACTATAAGGAAGTAAGACGCATAGCCCATGCGCTCGATGATGCCCAGTTCATACTCCAGGCGGTCGAGCTGCTCGCGCGCGGGCGCTCCGTAGCGCTCGGCCAGCCCCCTCGTGCACAGCTCGCGCAGGTAGGCGAATTCGTCGCGCGCGCCGGCCGGCACCGGGAAGGTGGGCAGGGCGAAGCTTTTCGATTCGAGGTTCAGCTCGACCATATCCGCGATGGCCAGCGTCGCGTCGCACGCGTCAGGGGTATCGGCGAAGAGCTCGCGCATCGCCGGCGCAGTCTTGAAATAGAAATCGTCGCCGTCGAAGCGCAGCCGTTCCGCATCGGAGACGAGCTTGCCGGTACCGATGCAGAGCAGCACGTCGTGCGCCGGCGCGTCTTCGCGGACGAGATAGTGTGAATCGTTCGTCGCAACTGCGCGCACGCCGGTCTCGCGTGATAGCTCGAGCAGTGCCGCGCGCACTTTATCCTCGGCTGCCATGTGATGGTGATGCAGCTCGAGGAAATAGCGGTCGCCGAAGATCGCCCGATAATCTCGGACGAGCGCCCGGGCACCCGCGACGTCGTCGTGCAGCAACGCCTGCTGCACGCCGCCGCCCAGGCATCCCGACAGGACGATCAGGCCTTCGTTATGCGCGGCGAGCAGCTCCATATCCACCCGCGGCTTGTAGTAGTAGCCTTCGAGGAAGCCGGCTGACACGAGCTTGAGGAGGTTCTTGTAACCGGCGCGGTCTTTGGCGAGCACCGTGAGGTGGTACTCGTCGCGGGCCGCGCGATCGAGGCGGCCGCGCGGCGCGACGTACATCTCGCAGCCGATGATCGGCTTGATTCCCTTGGCCTTTGCCGCGAAATAGAACTCGAGCGCGCCGTACAGCACGCCGTGATCGGTCAGCGCGAGCGCGGGCATGCCCGCTTCGGCGGCCGCCGCGACCAAGCCGCCGATGCGGCACGCACCATCGAGCAGCGAGTACTCGCTGTGGACGTGGAGATGGACGAAGTTGTCGCTCATCCCGGACCTGGGCAAACACATGTTCGGGCCTTCTATTTCAGCATCCGGCCAGCGCGACCTTGTGGACGGCTTGTGGGCATTGTGCGAACGCGGAAGGGTTCTTGTGGATAGTCCGGCGTCTGGGAAGCTACCCAGAGGGTGCCTCCATCCGCCGGGGAACGTCGCCGCGAACGCGGATGGCGGCGCTTCTCGTCGCCCTCCCTGTTCGGCATTCTAACTTCATGCGCGGAGGTGGAACGTGAATCGCTGGGCGATCGGCATTGCAGGCATGGTCGTCATGGCCTGCCTCGGCACCGTGTACTCCTGGAGCATCTTCGTACAGCCGCTGCGCGCGAGTTTCGGTTGGTCCAACACGGCGACCACCTGGATCTTCGCGCTCTCGATCTTCTTCCTCGGCGTCGGTGCCGTCATCGGCGGGCGCTGGCAAGACAGCGTCGGACCCCGGACCGTCACGATCACCGGCGTGGTCCTCTGGGCGGTCGGCTATCTCGCCGCCGGACTGGGCGCGAGGATGGGTCCGATGTGGATGTACATCACATACGGCGTCATCGGCGGACTCGGCCTCGGCATGGGGTACATCACGCCGGTCGCAACGGTCACCAAGTGGTTCCCGGACATGCGCGGCGTCGGCAGCGGCATGGTCGTCATGGGTTTTGGCCTGGGCGCCTTCTTCTATAATCAGATCGTGCCGCGCATCGCGTCGTTCAAAGCAGCATCGGCAGCCTCGGCCGCGTTCCTCAAGGCAAAGGCGGATCCAACGACCGCGGCGTCTGCCGTGCCGCTCACCCCGGATCAAGTCCAGGCGATCCTCAACGTCTTCATCGTCTCAGGAATCGTGTTCTTCGTGATCGGCACGATCTGCGCGCTCTTGCTGAACAATCCACCGGACGGCTACACCGTGCCGGGCGCGAAAGCTGCGGCCGCCAGCGCCGGCAGATCGTATACGACCGCGGAGATGCTGCAGACACCGCAGTTCTATCTGCTCTGGCTGATGCTGTTCCTCAACGTGACCGCCGGCATCTTGGTCATCAGCAACGCAGTGCCCATCATCTTGGAGCTCACCAACAAGGCGGTGGCCGGCACCGTCTCTCCGGCAACCGCGGGGACCGCGTACGGGCTGGTCGCCATCTTCAACGGCCTCGGCCGCTTCTTCTGGGGATCGGTGTCCGAGCGCATCGGGCGCAACTGGGCGTTCGTGCTGATCTTCGGGATCCAGGCGGTGATCTTCTTCATCCTGGGCGGCTTGACGTCGCTGCCGACCGTGCTGACCTGCTTCGCGATCGTGCTGTTGTGCTACGGCGGCGGCTTCGGCACGATGCCGTCGTTCAACGCCGACTACTTCGGCACGAAGTATCTCGGCGCGAACTACGGTGCGATCTTGACGTCGTGGGGTGTCGCCGGTATCGTCGGACCGATCTTCGTGGCCTACGTCAAGGACCACTTGGGTTCGTTCGCACCGGCGTTGCCATACGTCGGCGGCATGCTGGTCGTCGCGATGATCCTGCCGTTCCTCACGCGCAAACCGGCTGACGCTACCGCGCCGGTGCCGGCGGCCGCGTAGGTTCGCAGCGAAGCGCCGCGGCGCTTCGCGAAACCCGCCGCACGAAGCGCGACTTCGGTCGCGCTTCGTGCTCTTTGTACCGCAGGAAGGCCCGTTTCGGCGCAAAAAAGGCTCATGCAGATGGCCTTGATCACCGGGACGTCCATCGGACTCGAATCCTTCGGCATCGGCCCAGTCGCCGGTGCCGATATCAACTTGAGCCCGGCCGCGCTGTATGAAGAGTCGATCCGGCGCGGCGAGGGCATGGCCGCGATCGCCGGTCCGTTGGTCGTCCAAACCGGCAAGCACACAGGCCGGTCCCCCCAAGACAAGTTCTTCGTCAAGGAACCCGGCAGCGAGTCTCACATCGACTGGGGCAAGACGAACAAGCCCTTTGACGCCGGCGCGTTCGAGGCGCTGCTCGGCCGGGTCGATGCGTACCTGCGCGACCAACACGTGTTCGTCGTCGACGCATTCGCCGGGGCCGACCCCGACTACCGGCTGCCGGTCCGCGTCGCGACCACGCAGGCGTGGCAGGCGCTGTTCGCGCGCCACCTCTTCATCGACCCAACGCCGGACGAGCTGCGCCGTTTCAAACCGGAGTTCGCGGTCATCGACGTCTCCGAGTTCCTGGCCTCGCCGGAGCGCGACGAGACGCGCAGCGAAACGTTCATCATCGTCGACTTCAGCCGCCGGCTCGTGCTCATCGGCGGCACGACGTACGCGGGCGAGATCAAGAAGTCGGTCTTCACGCTCATGAACTACCTGTTGCCGCTGCGCGGCGTCATGCCGATGCACTGCTCCGCGAACGCGGGGGCGGGCGGCGACGTCGCGATCTTCTTCGGTCTTTCCGGCACGGGCAAGACCACGCTCTCAGCCGACCCCGTGCGGGCGCTCATCGGCGACGACGAACACGGCTGGAGCGACCGTGGCGTGTTCAATTTCGAAGGCGGCTGTTACGCGAAGGTCATCAATCTGTCGCCTGAACTCGAGCCGCAGATCTATCCGACGACGCGGACGTTCGCGACGGTGCTCGAAAACGTGGTCATCGATCCGGTCACGCGCGAGCTCGATCTCGCCGACGCGTCGTTGACCGAGAACACCCGCGCCGCCTATCCGCTGAGCTCGCTGCGCAACATCGTGCCGTCGGGCATGGGCGGACATCCCAAACACATCGTGATGCTCACCTGCGACGCGTTCGGCGTGCTGCCGCCGATCGCGCGCATGACGATACCGCAGGCGATGTACCATTTCTTGTCGGGCTACACCGCACGCGTCGCGGGCACCGAAAAAGGCGTCACCGAACCGCAGGCGACGTTCTCGCACTGCTTCGGCGCGCCGTTCATGGTGCACCACCCGATGGTCTACGCCAAACTGCTCGGCGAGCGCATCGCCAAGCACGAAGTCGATTGCTGGCTCGTCAACACCGGTTGGAGCGGCGGACCATACGGCATCGGCAAGCGCATGAAGCTGCCGTACACGCGTGCGATGATCGACGCCGCGCTGGCGGGCAAGCTCACCGATGTCGAGTTTAGCGCCGATCCGATCTTCAAGGTGGCGATCCCACGCCACGTGCCCGGCGTGCCGGACGAGGTGCTCGACCCGCGTTCGACGTGGAGCGATCCAGCGGCATATGACGCGAAGGCGCGCGAGCTGGCGCGTCTGTTCGCCGACAATTTCAAGAAGTTTGAGAGCGCTGCCACCCCTGACGTGCTGGCCGCTGCTCCGAAGACGGATTAGCCGCCCCGCGTCGAAGCAGTTTCCCATGGATGTCGTCATCGTCGGAGGCCCGCATTCGGGCGTCGGAAAGACGTTTGCGGCTGAGATCGCGCTGCGTGCGCTTGCAGGCCGCGGCTATGGCGCGATCAAGCTGACAGTCGCTGACGGCGAACGCGACCCCGAACACGATCACGGCTCTTCAGCGCTCGCGGTTGCGGGTGCGGCGGGCATCTGCGGACGGGGCATGTCGTGCGGCGTGTGCGAGACGGTATCCGCCAAGACCCCTTCACGGCTGATCACCGCGCACGGCGCGATTCACAAACCCGGCACGGACACCTGGCGGCTCGCAAGCGCAGGCGCCACCGCGGTCGCGTGGATCATCACGCTGCGTGAGGCAGCGCCGGCAGCGGTCGAGGAGGCGATGGCCCATTTGGCTTCGCGCGGCGCGCGCGGCGTGGTCATCGAGGGGACCACCGCACTCGACTGGATCGATCCGCGCGTCTCGGTCATGGTCGCCACGGATCCAGGGCGAAGATGGAAAGAGGTCGCGTTGCGCAACGTCGGCCGCTGCAGCATCGTGCTACGCGCCACGCCGCCGCTGCCGAGCGGCGACGTGCCGGCGCCTCCTGAGTTTGCGGCGGCCTCGCCCGTCTTCTGCGACTTCGGCGAAGCACTCGATCCCGGCACGCACTGGTACGAAGCCCGCGTGCGCGAGCTGGCCGCCTAGCTGGATGCAATTCGTATGACGCCAGAAGAGAGACCCGGCGGTTATTACCTCGGCTATACCGATGTCGAGGCAGAGCGCCTGATCCGCCAAGCGAAACGGCTAGCGCCGGTGACGGAGCACTTCTTCCGCGAGGCGGGGATCGGGGCTGGACAGCGGGTGCTCGACGTTGGCTCCGGGGTTGGCGACGTCGCACTGCTGGTGGCACGGCTGGTCGGCCCGGGTGGATCGGTGGTCGGCGTCGATCGCGACGCACGTTCCCTGGAGCGCGCTCGCGAACGCGTCCACGAGGCGGGCTTTTCGAATGTCCGATTCGTCGAGGTTGATCTCGCTGAGTTTTCCACCGATGAACGCTTCGATGCGGCGGTCGGTCGTTACGTCCTGCAGTTCTTGCCCGATCCCGTCAAAGTCTTGCGATCGCTGTCGTCTGCGGTCAAAGCGAATGGCATCATCGCATTCCAGGAAAACTCGTTCGCGCCGTTCGTGGCGCTGTCGTCGCACTTACCGCTTTGGTCGTCTTGCGTCAACCTCATGCACGAGACCGCGAGGCGCCACGGCGTCAACGTGGAAATGGGGCCCGCGCTACACCGCGTCTATCAGGAGGCCGGGTTGCCGATCCCCCAGATGCGGTTGTGTATGGAACTCGGCTACGAACCGGAGTTCACAAGCCTTCTGTCGGACGCGATAAAGGCCGTGCTGCCACAGATCAAACGTGTGGGTTTCAGCACCGACGCACTCGGCGACATCGCGACGCTCGAACGGCGCTTGCACGAAGAGGTCACACGGTCGAATAGCGTCGTACCGTGGATCGCGCTCGGCGGAGCGTGGTGCCGGAAGGCCGCCGATTGATTCGGTTCTCTCCTATCCTCGTTTCAGCGTTCGCACGACGATGCTGGCCTTGCCGATCTTCACGTTTGCGTTGACCTGCGTGACCATCGCGTCGCCGACGACAATGCCTTGCGCGACGAACGTCAAGTACAGCGGCCGGTCCGACGACGCCGCGAGCGCCCGGTTGAGCGGGAACGACAGCAGCGTGGGCATGTTGGGAAGCTCGTTCTTGATTCCGTGCCCGAAAAGATAGACGCTGCCGACGTAAAACGGGCTTTGCGGATCGGCCGGGACCTTTCCCGATAGCACGGCTGGCCGCGGCGCGGACTGCGGCCCGACGAATGTCGCCCATGTCACGCCAGGTTGCACATCGGCGGTCAAGTCTGCCAACTGCAAGTACACCGTCTTCGTCGGATCGGCGACGATGTTCAGAAGCTGCCGTTGCAGCTCGGGTGGGATCGGCAGCGGGATGTGCACCGGCTGCGCGGCCAGCGGCGGAATCGGCGGGAACGTAAAGGGGAACGGAGCAAATGTCGGCGGCACGACGTGGACGGTGTTCGGACACGGCTCCGCGAGCGGATTGGACACGCCTTCGTATTGGTACTTGAGCTGCGTGGCCGTATTGAGGACGTCGCAGCCGGTCATGGTCAGCTGCTTGCCGTTCTCATCGAAGAACGTGAACGTCTGGCCCGTCCACGATGCGTCGCCCGTCGGGTCGCTCCCCCCGTGTTTCGAGCGCCAGACCTGCCAGAGCCGGTCGACGTTGCAGTGGTGCAGCCAGAACAGTGGATCCTTTGCGGTCTTGGAGAAATCCGCAAACCCCTTGCCGACTTTCACGTGAACGTAGCCATGCGGCCCTTGGATATCGTCGTTCGCACCGCCGCCCATCGTCGATGTGAAGTACGTGTCGCTGAGCGCGCCTGAAACATCGGTGTCGGTTGCGCCCAAGTGTCCGGTACCGTCGTTCATCTTGTCCACGCGGTCGCTCGAGAAGAGCTTGCTCGTCGGATCGCGGAACAACGGGGGGATATGCCGTTCGCTTGGCGTGTCCCAGGCCCAAAACGGCAGTGTCCAGTCGGCGTCGCCTGATTTCTTGCGGATGATGCGCTCGAACCAATACAGATACATGCGATGCCACGCCCAGAAGAACTGATTGTGCTGGCAGGTGCCCCATGCCGTATGCGCCGGGGGTTGGGGGCAGCCGTGGATCTCTGCCTGATATATCCAACCGGTCGGATCGCTTGGATTGCTTATCGAGAGCGCTTGCATCACTCCGATCGCTTTTTCGTACGACTTGATGATCTTGCTCGAAGCCGTCAACCCTGAAATGTTGTGGCGGGTGAGCGGTGCGGCAAGCGCCTCGATGGCGAACAGCGGCTCGCTGACGACTGCAGCCACCGCAGTGGCTCCGGTAAGCTTGAGAAAACGGCGACGGTTGACACGCCGTTTGAGCGTGCTCTGTGCCCTGTGTCGCATTGGTTGTCTCCCGTGCTTAGAAGTGCAAGGGTCTCGTCGCGTGGGCCGTTTGGTTCTAACCCTGCACTCCCCTCCGGAGCATGGGAGTGCCCGCTTGCATCCCAAAACGAGCACACAGCTCGCGTACGGCCGCGATCGGCTCGGGCGCGCCGCATGCCTCGATCAGCGCGCTGCCGACGACAAACCCGTCTGCCTGTTCGATGACCGCGCTTGCTTGTTCCGGATTCGCGATACCGAAACCGACGGCGAGCGGCTTGTCGGTCAAGCGCCGTAGTTCTGAGATCCAGACGGACAACATCCCGTCCGCGCCCTTGTGC
Organism: Vulcanimicrobiota bacterium; assembly: GCA_019237415.1. Lineage (GTDB taxonomy): Bacteria > Vulcanimicrobiota > Vulcanimicrobiia > Eremiobacterales > Eremiobacteraceae > JAFAHD01. The sequence goes on along the minus strand of JAFAHD010000105.1, from coordinate 1,050 downwards.
GTGCCGGTGACGCCCGTGCGTCCCGCCACGTACACGAGTCCATCGCAGAATCGCGCGATGCGCTCCGCACGGGCGGCCGGCGTGGTGGGTGCGACGATAAAGCTGATCGTCAAGCCGCGCGCGGTGAGCGCGTGCATCAACGGCGCGGCCGACTCAGGTGGCAAGTCCGGAACGATCGCGCCCGCGAACCCCGCGCTCCGAAGATCTTCGGCGCTTCGCTCGAGACCGCGCACGAAGAGCGGATTGTAGTATGTGAACGCCAGCAGCGGCACGGGACTGCGCGCGAGTCTCGCTGCTTCGAGCACCGCGTCGAATGTGGCGCCGTTCGCCAGCGCCTGCTGTGACGAGGCCTGGATGATCGGGCCGTCCGCGACCGGATCGGAGTACGGAAAGCCCACTTCGATGATGTCCGCGCCGCCTTCCGCAGCAGCCCTGATCAAGTCCGGAGTGATATCCAGACTTGGATAGCCGGCGGTGAGGAACGCGACGAAGGCGGCGCGCCCCTCCGCGCGGCAGCGCCCGAACGCCTCATCGATGGGCGATACCGCGTTGCTCATCGCGCGAGCGCGAATCGGACGGCGTCTTTGTCGCCGCGCCCGGAACAGCTCACGAGGACGATCGCGTCGCGCGGCAGTGCCTTGGCCAACGGTAGGGCGTATGCGATCGCGTGCGCGCTTTCGAGCGCCGGTATGATTCCCTCGCTGCGCGCGAGCCGCTCGAAGGCGGCGAGTACCTCCCGGTCGGTGACGCTCACATAGCGTGCACGACCCGTGAACTGCAACGCCGCGTGCTGCGGCCCGACTCCGGGATAATCCAATCCCGCAGCGATCGAATGCGTCGCCGCGATTTGCCCGTTGCCGTCTTGCAGCACTTTTGTAAGCGCGCCGTGCAGCGCGCCGTCGCTGCCGGCCCCGAGTGTCGCCGCATGCTCGCCAGGATGATCCAGCCCGCGCCCACCAGCCTCGACGCCCCACAGTTCGACGCCGGCGTCGTCGAGGAAGGCGCTGAAGATGCCTATCGCGTTGCTTCCGCCGCCGACGCACGCGACGA
>JAFAHD010000088.1 GCA_019237415.1 Vulcanimicrobiota bacterium | reverse complement strand
GCGCTGCCGCCGTGCGCTTGGCAGACATCTTTGGTCAGCGCCTGCGCGAGATTGATCGGCGGGGGCAAGTTCGTCGCGACCAACGTGTTACCGGCGTGCACGATCGCCGGGTTGAATACGCTCACCGGCTTCGGCGTCGGCTTGGGCGTGACGGTCGTGCTCGGGCTTGCCGGACTCATTGGCGGGAGGCAAAAGCCGCGCGGCACGCTTACCGCGATCGTCGTCGAATTGTTGGCATACGACTTCTCCGCGATGAGCTTCGGGCCGTCCACCGTCACGTCGAAGACATGCGGTCCCCACATCGGGGCGGGCGGACTGATGGCGGGAACGAACACATCGACCGTCGCGCTGCCTTTTGGGGCGATCGCTGCCGGAAGCTTCGCGCCGCCGGCCCATGCCGGGTTCTTGCTGTCCTGCACCCAGACGGCTTGCACGCTGTTGATCGGCGGACTGGGCGCGTCGCCGATGTTGGACACGACGACGTGAAAGACGATGGCGTTGCCGCCCGGTGCGCACGTGGCGAGCAACCCGTATGCGGGCGACGCGGCCGCAACCGTGAGGTCAGCCAATTTCGCGGCGCGTACCGACGCGGTGCTCGCGAGCACCGAAGATACGATCAACGCGGATGCAACAAACGCAGTAGAACGTTTCATGAGCGGTCGCCCCCGTAGCAAGTGGACGTGATCTCTTCCATGAGAACGCGGTGAGTGGTCGTTCAGTTCCATGTACGGATCCGCCTCGCGGGTCAGGTGCAGACCTCGCGAAGCCGCCCTGCGTCGCGGGCCAGGACGACCTCTTTGGCGATCCGCTCGCCGACCGAGATCTCGCCGCCCCAGCGGTACGCCGAGTACGGGGTATACTTCGTGCCCGGCGAGCCCGGGATGCGCAGGCTGACGTCGTAGACGACGAACGATTTCGGCGGCCCGGCCGCCACGACGCATTGCAACGCGAACGGCCCGACGATGCCCGGCGCGCGCGCCGCCCGCGCTGCTTTCACGAACCGCTCGCCCATGTCGAACGCCTGCTCCAGCATCGACTCGGTGAGCGTGGCCGCGATATGCCCAGCTTCTTCCATCGATGGCGTGAACGCACCGCCCAACGACGCCTGCTCGACGGCGAGCAGTGCGCGCGCGCCGTCGATGTTCGTCTGCCTGCGGGTGTCGGTGCCGAGCAGTTCGAGCTCGCGCAGCATCGGCGAGTAGAAGAAATTCAGATTGACCGTCGGGCCGAGCACGTACTCCTCGAGCACCGCGCTTGCAAGGCCCTCCTGCGTGATGACGCCGGCGCGCAACAAGGCCTCGGAGCGCCGATGGTATTGTTCGGGCGACGCAGCGACGAAGAACGCACGCTCGAACGTGACCTTCGCGTGCGGCGCCTTGATCAGCGTGAGGCCGTCGATCTCGTCATGCGAGCGCAAGCGCCGTGGGAAGCGGATGCCCGCAGCCTCAAGCAAGCGGTATTGGTTATCCGGTTCGTCGCGCTCCTCGGCTCGCAGCAGCGCGCGCGATCCGAAGAACGGCACGAGCATCGTGCGTTCGATCTCGTCGTAGGAGTGGCGCTGGCGCGCGTAGACCTCGAACGAACGGTTCGGCACGAAGATCGCGTTGCGCTCGAGCAGATCGAGCTGCGCGCGTTCGGAGACGACGTCTGCGAAGTGCTCGAGCATGAGCGTGTCGTCCACGCAGCCTGTGCCATCGGGGCGCGTCGCATAGTAATGCGCATACGTCCGTTCGCGGCCCTTGACCGTGATCACCAAGTTGCGCAGACCTTGGCGCTTCGCGCCAAGGCAGACGTCGAGCGCTGAATGGCTGCCGACGCAGCAGAGCGTCAGTTTGGCAGGGTCGTAGCGGGCGAGGACGTCAGCGACGCCCGCCGTCAATTCGCCGGGACTCCCGGTCCAGGAATGCGGGCCAGCGGCGGCTTGCCGTTGCCCTCCTCGAATTCGATCTTGCTCGACTGGTCGAGCACGCGCGACAGGCTGTTGGACAGCAGCGCGTTCTTGATCTCGCGCGCGATGCGCCTGCCGGTCGACATCGGCTCGGTGTAGTTCAGGTACGAGTACGGCGAGCCGTCGATGAACAGGTTGGTGCCGGCGACGATGCGCGCCGAGATCTCCATGAGATAGAACTCGGCTTCGGGCGTGACGATCGTCTCCAGGCAGAACGCGCCGAACAGCCCGCGGTCCGGGCACAGCTCGCGGCTCACGCGTACGACCGCCTCACCCATGTGGAACGCTTCGGCGAGCAGCGACTCGCGCAGGCTGATCGGCTGATTGCCGATGACCACGTAGCTCGGCTGGATGTCCCAGCCTTCTTGGCTCGCAGACGGTATGCGGCCGAGCGAATCGACGTTGCTCTCATAGCGCCGATCCATCGACATGATCTCGAGCTTGCCGGTGAGCGGCGAATAAAAGTAATGGATGTACACGGGTACGCCGATGACGTACTCCTGCATGATGTACTTCTGCTCGACGAGATGCGTCGCGCGCTTGTGGAAATCGTCTGCGTTCTTGACGAACAGATAACCGCGTCCGCCCTGCGCGCCATAGAGCTTGACGATCACGGGGCGGTCGATCTCGCTCGCCTTGGTGAACTGGCGCGGCATCTTCAGGCCGGCTTTGAGCAGCCACTCGCGCTGCAGCATGCGGTCGGCTTCCCAGTCGAGCACCTTTTTGTTGCCGAAGTAGGGCGTTTTCATCGCCTTGTGCTGTCCGAGCGAAAGGTAGGCGACGAACGAGCCGTGTGGCACGAGCACGATCTTGCGCTTGGACAGCTCGCTCTCGACGTTGGGAAAATCGCTGTAGCGCGGAATCACCATGACTTCGTCGACGAAGCCGAAGCTCGCGTAGAGACTTTCGTTCTGCGGCGTGGTGACGGCCAGCGTGTGGAAGCCTTCGTCCTTGGCTCCCTTGAGGATCTGCAACGCCGAGTGGCTGCCGAGCGTTGCGATGGTGTACAGCTCGGGCAATTGCGCGGACGATTTGCGTGGCATTATTGCGTGTTCTCCTTCGCCCTCGCGCCTGCGATTCCCTCATCGGCATGCGCGACCACGCGGGCGGGCATATGCCGCACGCGAAAGACCTGAGAATTCGGGTTGGCGAGCAATTCGCGGCATGCCCACTCGACGCGCTCCCGCGACGCGGGCGTGCCCGCTTCGAACAGACGCCACGCAACGCCGCGAGTGAGCGAACGCAGTCCGCGCAGTCCGAACGGTCCGGCCAACAGTGCGACCAAACCGGATGTCGCGTCGTCGCGATCCTCGACGACCGCTTCCCAGTGCGTGCCGCCGTCGCCGTGCGGCGACCGCTCTCTCGAGGAAACATACGACAGCCGGTGCTTGTTGGGATTGAACAGGACCTCAGCGTGGCCGATCTTCGCCACGAGCTCGTCCAGGGGTGGAGCCGGCTGGGCAAACCACAAGCGCACGATCTGGGCGCGTTCCACTCGTTCGAGCGCCGCGTAGCCAAGCTCTCGCAGCGCCACCAGTACGGTGAACGCGGTGTTATCCGGCACGATCAAGTCGACGGCGATTTCGAGCTCGAAATCCTGTGGACTCGACGCGCTCATTGCGGCAACACGGGGCGCGTACGACCGGCTCCTGCGCGCACGATGAGCGTGACGATCAAGATCGCCAAGCCGATTCCAAGACTCAAAAAGGCGATTGCGAGGCGCTTGAACACCTCGCCGATGAAGTCGATCACCACCGGCGGCGCGACCGCCAGTGCGATGCGCTCGCCTTTGCCGCTCGCGTGATCGCATGCGATCACGAACGTGCCGGGCTGCGCCGCATCGAATTGTTCGACGGCGCGGCCCGCATAGCCGTTGAATGCATACTCGCCGTTGAGCGCGGTCGGCACGAGCTCGAGCGCGTGACCCGCCTCGTCGGCCAGCGTGCATTTGATGTCAGTCGATTCGGGCGTCGCGAAAACCTCGCCGTCCACGACGCTGCGGTACTCGTAATAGATGACGTAGCGTCCCGGCTGATCGATGTGCAGATCGCTCGTGCCCGGCACGACGAATCGCTGGAATGCGTTTTCCATCGCTTTGAAATCGCTGAACGCGCCGGCGACGGCCCACGTGACGCCGCCGATCATGATCGCCGCGCCGATCGCATACCAGATCGCGCCCATTCGGCTCACGGGCTCGGCTCAGTCGCACGCAGCGCCGCCGCCATGCATGCGAAAATCGAGTGCGCGGCCGCGGGTTTGTTCGGATCGACGCCCCGCAGCGCCGGATCGTCGAACGCGACGTTGAACGCCCACGCTGCTCGCTCGGGATGCGGCATGAGCGCGAGAACGTTGCCCTCATCGTTGCAGATGCCAGCGGCGCGATGCTCCGCGCCATTCGGGGCTGCGCCCGCGTAGCGCAGCACGATTTGCGCGTGTTCCTCTAGCTGCTCGAAGGTCGCAGGCGTGCCGGTGAAGCGTCCTTCCCCGTGCGCCAGTGCCATGGCCATCGCGTGACCCGGCTCGAGACAGGAAGTGAACGCGCAGCGCTGGGGTTCGCGATCGACCACGACCTCGACCATGAGGCCTTGGAAATGATGAGCGGGCAGGTTCTGCGCCAGCGCGACAGGCCCAAGCATGCCTGCTTCCGCGAGCACCTGCGCGCCGTTGCACAGACCGAGCACCAGTTTGCCCTTGCCTGCTTCTTCCTTTATAACGGCGACGATCGGGCTCTTCGCGGCGATTGCGCCGGCTCGAACGCGGTCTTCGTGGGCGAAGCCGCCCGCCAAGACGTAGCCGTCGAATGTGCGCAACAGCTCCGGGTCTTCGGACCACCAGAAGAGGCGCGCCTGCATGCCGGCATCGCGGCATGCATCGACGGTCTCCGCTTCCGAGTTGGTACCGGGAAAGACGACGACGGCAACCGTTGGTCTACGCATACAGCTCTACGAGCGGCGTCAACCAGGCGTCGGCGGCCTCGCCGAGGCCGATATCGATGCTGCCTTCGACCGTGATGCGCGAGCCGCCGGTGGTGCCGATGCGCATCGGACGCGCACCGGTCGTCTTGCAGATTTCTTCGAACGCAGCGACCGCATCGCGGCTGACTTCGGCGACGAACCCCGGAGTTTCGCCGAACAGCGCTACATCGCTGGAAACACTCGGCGCCCACTCGAGCGGCTCGAGCAGCGTGACGCCTATAGTCCCTCGCCCATCTCCGCCTAAACACATCTCAGTGGCGCACACCGCGAGGCCGCCGTCGGAGATGTCGTGTGCGGCCTTGACGACGCCGGCGCCAATGGCTGCGATGACCGCGCGTATGGATGCGTTCGCCTCGGCGTAGTCGAGCGGTGGCAAGTCGCCCGGCGCGACATGTCGGGTTTCGTCCGTCGTCATCGCGAGCAGCACGGAACCGGCCGTGTGAGGCGTTCGCGGACCGAACAGGAACAGCGGGTCGCCTTCGGCTGTCAACTGCATCGTGACGACCTTGCCGACGTCGTCGACGCGCCCGACGCAGGCGACGATCGCGGACGGGGAGATCGCGCGTGCAGCCGACTCGTTGTAGAGGCTCACATTGCCACTCACGAACGGGAGCGGCTCGCCCGGCGCATTCAGCCGTAATGCATTCGCGGCTTCGGCAAGGCCCGCGACACCCTCGCTCAATTGCCAATACGCGATTGGATCTTCAGGATTCCCATAGTTCAAGCAGTCTGTGAGGCCGATCGGCTGTGCACCGACCGCGGCCACATTTCGAGCGGCTTCCACGACCGCGTGCGCTGCGGCAAGCCGAGGAGAGATCGCGCCGTAGCGTGGATTGCCGTCGACCGATAGGGCAATGCCAGCTCGCGCGCCTCGTTTGATGATGAAGACGCCGGCATCAGCGTACCCCGCCGGAATGACCGTCGCTCCCCGCACGAACCGATCGTAGTGCTCGATGAGAGGCCGGCGGCTGCAGACGTCCGGGTGGGAGAGGGCCGCCAGCAATAATTCCGTTGCAGTGCGTTCACTGAACGCGCTTGGCGATGCGGGTCTAATGGAACCCGCTGCGACGGACGGCGGCATCGCGACGCGCGGCACGACGATCGGGCCGGCCAGGACGTCGATCGGCACATCGATGACGGTATCGCGGCCGGCACGCACGACGTAGCGCTGTGCCGACGTGACTTTGCCGATCACCGCCGCGCGCGCGTTGGCCGACACGTGCGGCAGCGTGAACCGCACGTTGTAGATCTCCAACAGCTCCGGCGTGAACGCGGGGGGCACCGCCCAAAGCATGCGCTCTTGCGTCTCAGCGCACGCGATCACGAACGGCGGCAGGCCGGACACTGCGACCGGTACCGCATCGATATCGATCTCCGCGCCGCAGCCGCCGGCATTCGCCAACTCGCATGAGCTGCCCATGATGCCGCCCGCGCCGAGATCCTTGAAGCCGACCTGCACGCCACGCGCGCGGACCTCGTCGAACACGGCGTAGCTTGCCCGCATCAGCACGCTCTTGAGAAATGGATCGGGCACCTGCACCGCGCTCTTGTTGGACTGCGCGAGCGACGCGTCGAGCACGAGTGACGCGAACGCCGCGCCGCCGAACCCCGACGCGTCGGTCGCCTTGCCGACGAGCACGAGATCGTATCCCGCGCCATCAGGAGGCACGCGGCTGTGGATGATGCGGTCGATGGGCACGATCCCGAGCGCGACGACGTTGACCAAACAATTTTCTTTGAACGAATCGTGGAAATACACGTCGCCGGCGAGGTTGGGAACGCCGACCGCATTGCCGTAGGCGGCGATGCCGTCGACCGCAGCGCCCGCGACATACGCTGCGTGCGATCCGGCGAGCGGCATCCCAAAACGCAGCGGATCGGCGCTCGCCACGACCTCTGCGCCCATGCACAACACGTCGCGCAGGATGCCGCCGACGCCGGTCGCGGCGCCCTCGAACGGCACGACTTGCGAGGGATGGTTGTGGCTCTCGTGCGCCACGACGACGCCATACTCCACGCCATTCGCCGTGCCGGCGCGCAAGATGCCCGCGTCTTCGCCGACGCCGACCAGCACATCGGCGCTCTTGGTCGGCAGCGCACGCAGCAGCGGCCGGCTGCTCTTGTACGAGCAATGCTCGCTCCACTGAATCGCGAAAGCGTGCGCCTCGGCGCGCGTCGGATCGCGGCCGATCCGCTGTGCGATCGAGCGTAATTCGTCGCTCGACAATGCGAGCGCCTCGCGACGTGCGAGGCGCTGCAGCTCTTGGTCCGACGCGCCGCTGACGGCGAGCCGTTGCGCAGAGACCGCGACGCTCACGCCCCTGCCTTGCCGTTAGGCGGCGGACCGCTCAACCGCGCGTCGGATTCGATGACGTTCTTCCGGCTCTGGTATTGCGTGACAAGCACCCGGCCGAATACGACCGTGTCGTCGGCGCCGAGGATCTTTGCGGCAGCGAGCGCGGCGTTCTCCGGCTCGAGCACGACGAGGCTCGCGACACCCGACGGCAGCTGCAAACTGGAGAGGATCTCCATGCCGCCCCATCCGGTGCCGATCACCGGACATGCGATGACGGGATTGGGGGTCGCCGCATCCACGAACGCCGAGAGCGCGTTGCTGCGACCGGCGATCGTGACGTACACGACGTGGCCCATCGCGCTGTCGGTCTGCTCGACGCGCGCGAGCGCATACACCGGCGTCTTGTGCGCCGATGCGACGTGCTTGGTATTCGGGATGCCGAGATTGGACAGCGCCTTGCCAATGCGCTCCGCGTGCGGCGCGTCGGATGCCGAGCCCATGATGATGGCGACGAACCCGCCGGCGCTCTTTTGGAAGTGCGCGACTCGCTCGGCGACCTCTTCGTACTTCTCCTTGACGCCGCCTAACTGGCTGTCGGTCGGTGCGGCCATGTTGCGATACAACTGCTTGTCGAGCATGCGCTTCGGGTCGCCGGCGGGCCAGATACGCCACGAATCGTTGTCGATGACGTCAGCCAACAAGACCTGGGTCGCTCCGGCATCGGTCGCCGTGCGGCCGAACTCGACTTTGAGGTCGACGAGCAGCACGTCTTGGCGCTTCCACGCATGCGAGAGTATCTCAAAGGTCAGCCGCGCGACGTCGGTCATCTCCGCCAGCTCTAGGGGCGTCGCAAGCTTCTCGGCGACGATCTGCTCGGCGGTGTATTGCGGATCGTGGCGCGCGTCGTCCTTGAAGAAATACTCGACCAGGCGCGGCGCGAACACCGACCCTTCTTTGACCTCCGGGTGTCGCTTGAGATACGAACCGGCCGCGACGCCGCGCACGACGACCTCGATCGGGATCATCTCGCAGCGGCGCACCACCATTTCGTTGTCGTCCTCGTCCTCGCCACCGCTCAGGTAGTGCGTCGGCAGGCCACACGCGTTGAGCAATCGGAAGATGCGCGCGGTGGTGAGCGCGGCGAGCCTGCCCTTTCCCTTGATGGTGTTGCGCTTGGCGCCGTCGCCGGCCGTGATGGAATCCTGCGACGACACGATCACCGCGTCGCGCCGCTCGGGATGCTGGTAGAGGATCTTGGTCTTGCCGCGGGCGACTTCCGGTCCTTTGTTCATTCGTTCCCTTTCAAGATCTCGAGCGTGAGCGGAGCGGGCTTCTCCATCGCACGCACTTTTGCAGCGAATTCGCGCGCGCGTTCAGCGGCCAACCCGATGTGTCTGCTCGGATCGAGCAGCGCGCGCATCTCGGCTGGCTCGATGGACTGCGCAAACGCGGGATCGGCGGCGATGAGGTCGGCTAACGGGTTCTTGTCGCTGCGCTCGAGGGATTCCCATGCGGTCATCGACAATTCGCGCAGCCGCTCGTGCAATGCCTGACGATCGCCGCCGTATCGCGCGGCCGCCATCAACACGGCCTCGGTCGCCGCGAACGGTCCGAAGCGCGCCAGGTTGGCGGCGATGCGCGCCGTGTCGACACGCAGCCCAGCGACGATCTTGTGCGCGAGCGCGATGACCTCGTCAGCCGCTAAGAACGTCTCGGCGATGATCGTGCGCCGGTTGGCTGAGTCGTCCAGTGTGCGCTCGAGCAGATTGTCGGCGGCGTTCTGCCAGGCAACGGTAGCGTTGCCGTTGACCAAACGCGCAAGCGAACAGATGCGCTCGCTCATGATCGGATTGCGCTTGAACGGCATGGCCGACGATCCGACCTGCTTGGCGCCGAACGGCTCGCCGAGCTCGCCGAACGGACTGCTGGACAAGATGCGCATGTCGAACGCGAACTTGCTCGCGCTCGCAGCCAGCGCGCCCACGTTGGCGATGACGACGTAGTCGAGCCGGCGCGAATACGTCTGTCCGGTGATCATCGATGCGGTCAAGCCGAAGGCGCCGAGCACGCGGCTCTCGACGTCATCCGGCGAAACGCCGCTGCCTTCGAGTAGCGCCGCATACGAGGCGGACGTGCCGACCGCTCCGCGCAGGCCCTTACTCGGC
>JAFAHD010000043.1 GCA_019237415.1 Vulcanimicrobiota bacterium | reverse complement strand
GCCCGCATGGGCCAGTTCGCGGAAGCAGATGCGGCACAGCGCGAACTTGCGCAGATAGCCTTTCGGCCGCCCGCAGCGCAGACAGCGGTTGTGTTTGCGGACCTTGAACTTGGGCGTCCGCTTGCTCTTCTCGATCAGACAGGTCTTAGCCATCGCGTTACGCCGCGGCTCCTTCCTTGCGCAGCGGCATGCCCATCTCGGCAAGAAACGCCAGCGCCTCTTCGTCGGTCCGCGCGCTCGTCACGATGACGATATCCATGCCGCGCACGCGATCGACCTTATCGTAGTTGATCTCCGGGAACACGAGTTGCTCCTTGAGCCCCAATGCGTAGTTGCCGCGCCCGTCCAGCGAGCTGCGCGACGTGCCGCGAAAATCGCGGATGCGCGGCAGCACGATGTTCACGAGCTTGTCGAAGAACGAGTACATGCGCTCGCCGCGCAGCGTCACCTTGGCGCCGACCTGCATGCCGGCGCGCAGCTTGTACACCGCGATGCTCTTGGTCGCGCGCGTCACCAGCGGCTTTTGGCCGGTGATGGCCGTGAGGTCGGAGACTGCGCCGTCCATCGCCTTTGGCTCGGCGACGGCCTCGCCCACGCCCATGTTCACGACGATCTTGCGCAAGCGCGGGACCTGCATCGGGTTCTTGTAGCCGAAGCGCTTGGTCAGCGCGGGCACGACCTGCTCTTGATACCGTTCTTTCATCCTATTCATGTTCGACGTCACGCCTTCACCGGCCGGTCAGCCGGCTCGTTGCAGCGCCGGCAGATGCGCTCTTTGCCCTCGCCCTTGACGACCCGCATGAGCTTGCTCGGCTTGTTGCACTTCGGGCAGACGTACATCAGCCTGCCGACCGGCACCGGCAATTCCTTTTCGATGATACCGGCTTTGGTCTGCTGCGTCGCTTTCGAGTGACGCTTGACGACGTTCACGCCCTCGACTTCCGCCACGCCGTCATGCCGGCGCACGAGCTTGATCTTGCCGCGCTTTCCTTTGTACTTGCCGGACAGCACCACGACGGTGTCGCCGGCGGCCAATCTGGTGGTCTTCATGCGCTTAGAGCACCTCCGGCGCGAGCGAGATGATCTTCATGTAGTCGCGGTCGCGCAGCTCGCGCGCCACGGGGCCGAAGATGCGCGTGCCGCGCGGGTTGTTCTGTTCGTTGATGAGCACCGCCGCGTTCTCGTCGAAACGGATGAACGAGCCGTCAGAGCGGCGCATCTTCTTCTTCTGCCGGACGATGACGGCCGACACGACGTTGCCCTTCTTGACCGCGGCGCCGGGAATGGCGCTCTTCACCGTGGCGACGACGACGTCGCCCACGTATGCGTAGGGGTGGCGCGAGCCGCCCTTGACGTGGAACACCATCAGCTCGCGCGCGCCGGAGTTGTCGGCCACTTTGAGCCGGGTCTGCGCCTGGATCACTTCGCCCTCTCGATGATCTCGACCAGCCGCCAGCGCTTGCGCGCGGACAACGGGCGCGTTTCAGCGATGCGCACGAGGTCGCCGACTTTGGCGTCGTTCTTCTCGTCGTGCGCCATGTAGCGCGTCGAGCGCAGCGTGATCTTGCCGTAGTACGCGTGCGCCTTGTTCGTCTCGGTCTTCACGACGATGCTCTTTTGCATCTTGTCGGACACGACCCGGCCCACGCGCGTCTTGCGAAACCCGCGCTCGCTGTACTTTTCCGTCTTCGTCTCTTCCATCATATCTCAGTTCAGCCGGCCAGCTTCCGCTGCGCCAGAATCGTGTAGAGCTGCGCGATCTCGCGCCGCAGCTTGGTCACCTTGGCATGGTCTTGCAGGTGCCCCGTGACCAGCTGGAAGCGCAGATTGAACATCTCTTCTTTGGTTGCGGCGAGCTTTTCCTCAAGCTCGCGCGTCGTCATCTCGCGCGCGGCGCGCAATTCGTTAGACTTCAACGGACTCACCAACCCCTTCGCGCTTGACCAGCTTCGTGCCGATCGGCAGCTTGGCAGCGGCCAATTTGAGCGCTTCTTTCGCGACCGACGGCTCGATGCCGGACAGTTCGAACAGAATGCGGCCCGGGCGCACGACCGCAACCCAGCCTTCCGGTGCGCCCTTGCCGGAACCCATGCGGGTCTCGGCGGGCTTTTTCGTATACGACTTGTCGGGGAAGACCGTGATCCACACTTTGCCGCCGCGCTTCATGTGGCGCGTCAGCGCGATGCGCGCCGCCTCGAGCTGGCGGTTGGTCACCCATGCCGGCTCGAGCGCTTGCAGCCCATACTCGCCGAAATGCAGCGTGTTGCCCGAGCCCGCTCGGCCCTTCATGCGGCCGCGCTGCATCTTGCGGTGCTTGACGCGTTTAGGCATCAACATGCGTTATGTGCCCTCCGCGCTCGGTGCAGCTTGCGCTTGCGCCGGTGCATCGGTGCTCGCTGCTGCGGGCTCGCCCGCTGCTGCCGGCTCGCTCGCTGCCGCGGCCGTGGTCGTCGCAGCAGGCGTGCTTGCGTCTGCTGCTGTGGGCGTCGCCTCAGCGGCAGCCGCCGCGGCATCTGACGCCGGCGTCGCTGCCGCATCCGAAGGCGTTTCCTTAGCGCGACGCGGACGGCGCTCGCGCGGACGCAGTTCCTGCAGATCTTGCTTGGCGCGCCCGTCGGGCAGCACTTCGCCCAAATAGATCCAGACTTTGACGCCGATGCGACCGTAGGTCGTGTACGCCTCGACCTGCGCGTAGTCGATGTTCGCGCGCAGCGTGTGCAGCGGCACTTTGCCTTCGAAATTGCGCTCGACACGCGCGATCTCAGCGCCGCCGAGACGGCCGCCGCATTGCACCTTGATGCCGCGTGCGCCCGCCTTCATCGTGCGTTGGATCGCTTGGCGCATCGCGCGCCGGAACGCGATGCGCTTCTCGAGCTGATCGATGATGTTGTTCGCGACGAGCTTGGCATCCAGCTCCGGATGCTTGATCTCGATGACGTTGACGTTGACCGGCTTGCCGACGACGCGTTCGAGCTTTTTGCGCAGGTCCTCGATGCCCGCTCCGCGCTTGCCGATGATGATGCCGGGCTTGGCCGTGTTGATGACGACGCGCACCTGATTGGCGCGGCGTTCGATCTGGACGCGCGAGACGCCGGCCGAACGCGACAGCTGATCGATGACCTCGCGGATGCGCAGGTCCTCGTGCAAGCGGTCCTTGTACTGCTTGCCTTCGAACCAGAGCGAGTCCCACGAGCGGACGATGCCCAAACGCAGGCCGACGGGGTTGACCTTTTGACCCATGCTTAGGCGTCCTCTCCGTCGGAGACGGTGATGGTCACGTGCGACATCCTCTTCCTCTTCAGTCCGGCCGAGCCGCGCGCGCGCGCCTCGATGCGTTTGAACATCGGGCCGCCGTCGACGATCGCGCCCGCGATCACCAGCTCGCCCGCTTTCATGCCGTGATTGTTCTCCGCGTTGGCGGCAGCCGAACGCAGCAGTTTGTGAATGGCCTTGCTGGCCTCGAGCGTCGAGAACGACAGCTCGACCAATGCGCGCTCGACGCGCTTGCCGCGGATCGTGTCGACGATGCGGCGCGCCTTGCGCGGCGTGACCCGCAGGAACTTGGCGGTTGCGTGTGCCTGCATCTTACTTGACCGTCGCCGTCGGCGCCGCCGGCGCTCCGGGTGCGGCGGCAGCCTCCTTGGCGGCGCCTTGGCCGTGACCGCGGAAGATGCGCGTTGGCGCGAACTCGCCGAGCTTGTGCCCGACCATGTTCTCTTGGACGTACACCGGCACGTGCTTGCGCCCGTCGTGCACCGCGATGGTGTGGCCGACCATGGCCGGCACGACTGTCGAAGCGCGCGACCACGTCTTGATGACGCGCTTTTCGCGCGTGGAATTCATCTTCTCGATCTTGGCGAGCAGATGATCGGCGACGAAGGGTCCTTTGCTGGTGGAACGGCTCATTATTTGCTCCGGCGCTTCACGATGAACTTGTTGGTGCGTTTGTTCTTGCGCGTCTTCTTGCCCATGGTCATCACGCCCCACGGCGTGGTCGGTGGACGGCCCGCGGTCGAACGCGCCTCGCCGCCCCCGTGCGGGTGATCTACGGGATTCATGGCGACGCCGCGCACCTGCGGCCGGCGTCCGAGCCAGCGGATGCGCCCCGCCTTGCCGATCACTTGGTTCTCATGCTCCAAGTTGCCGAGCTGGCCGATCGTGGCGCGGCACGTCACCGCGATCATGCGGACCTCGCCCGACGGCATGCGCACCTGTGCGTACTCGCCTTCCTTGGCCATGAGCTGCGCGGCGCCGCCGGCGCTGCGCACGAGTTTGCCGCCGCCGCCTGGCGCCAATTCGATGTTGTGGATGACCGTGCCGAGCGGGATGTTGGTCAGCGGCAGGGCGTTGCCGGTCTTGATGTCGGCTTCAGGACCCGAAACCACGACGTCGCCCACCGCCAAACCGAGCGGCGCGAGGATGTAGCGCTTCTCGCCGTCGCGGTAGTGCAGCAGCGCGATGCGCGCCGAACGGTTCGGGTCGTACTCGATCGCCGCGACGTTGGCTGGCACGCCGTCTTTGCGGCGCGCGAAATCGATCCGGCGGTACATCTGCTTGTGCCCGCCGCCGCGATGGCGCACGGTGATGTGGCCGTTGAAGTTGCGGCCCGCGTGCTTTTTCTGCGACTCGATGAGCGAGCGCTCCGGCCGGTGCTTGGTGACGTCGTCGAACGCGGTGATCGTCATGAAGCGCCGTCCGGGAGATGTCGGCCTGAATTTCTTGATCGCCATTCTTCTTCTGCTTACGACTCGAAGTAGTTCACGCCGCCGAGCTCGATCTTGTCGCCCGCTTTGAGCGTCACGATCGCCTTCTTCCACGCGCTGCGCAGCTCGACGGGCTTGCGGGTCGGACGGCGCATGTTGCGGCCGGTCTTCGGCGGCACATTGACCGTGTTGACGCGCAGCACCGTGACCTTGAACAGGCGTTGGATGGCGTCTTTGATGGTGTGTTTGCTGGCGCGCTTGTCGACTTCAAACGCGTATTGGGCGTGCGCGGTCGCCGACACCGACTTCTCGGTGACGAGCGGTCGTCGCACGATGCGGCGCAGTTCAAGCACGGCACACCTCCGCGAGCGCCTCGTAGGCGTTCTTGGTGAAGATGACGCGCTCGTGGCCGAGCAGCGCGTGCGCGCTCAGCTCGCCGTACGGCACGACGCTCACCGCGGCCAGGTTGCGGCCGGCGCGCTCGATGAGCGCCGCGTGCTCGTCCTTCTCGCGGTTGACGACGAAGAGCACGCGGGTGGCGCCGTTGCGCTCTGACTTGTCCGACGGATCGATGCGCGCGACGAACGCCGCGAATTCTTTGGTCTTCTCCGGTTTGAAGGCCGTCGCGTCGATCACGCTGACGGCTCCGTCCGCCACCTTGCCGGCGACGGCCATGCCGAGCGCCGCGCGTCGCGCCCGCCGGTTCATCGCGATGTTGTACGAACGCGGATGCGGGCCGAACACGACCCCGCCCTTGCGCCACAGCGGCGAGCGGATGCTGCCCGCGCGGGCGCGCCCGGTGCCCTTCTGCCGCCACGGCTTCTTGCCGCCGCCCGACACTTCGTCGCGCGTCTTGGTGTCGGCGGTGCCGGCTCTGCGATTCGCGAGGTGGCGCGTCACCGCGAAGTGCAGCACGGCCACCTTCGGCTCGCGTGCGAACGCGGCGGGCACGTCGATCTTGCCGACCGCCTTGCCGTTTGCGTCAAGCAGCGCGATGTTGGTCGTGGTCATTTCGTTTTCGCCTTCACGGACGGCCGCACGAAGACGATCGTGTTGCGCGCTCCTGGCACGGCGCCCCGCACGAGCAAGAGATTGCGCTCGGCGTCTGCGCTGACGACCTCGAGGTTGAGCGACGTGACGCGCTCGTGGCCCAGATGGCCTGGACGCCGCGCGCCCTTGACGGTCTTCGCGGCATTGGTGTCGCCGTTGGACGCGGGCTGGCGATGGATCATCGAGCCGTGGCTTGCGCCGCCGCCCGATCCGTTCCAGCGCTTGATGATGCCCGCAAAACCGCGGCCCTTGCTCGTGCCGATGACGTCGACTTTGTCGCCGACGGCGAACGCGTCGACGGTGATCGTGTCACCCGCCTTGACGTCGCCGAGGTCCGTGCGGAACTCGCGCAGCACCGCCTTGGGCGCCGTGTTGAGCTTTTCGAACCGTCCGCGCATCGGCTTGGTGAGCTGTTTGTGCTTGGCGTCTTCGAAGCCAAGCACGACCGCTTCGTAGCCGTCCTTCTCTTGCGCTTTGCGCTCGATCACGGAGCATGGGCCGGCCGCGATCACGGTGACGGGCACGTAGCGGCCGTCTTCCGTGAACACATTGGTCATGCCCAGCTTGCGACCGATGATGTTCTTCATGTCCTTATGCCTTTAGTTCGATGTCCACGCCCGCCGGCAGATCGACGTGCGTCAGCGCGTCGAGCGTCTTCGGCGACGCTTGAAAGATGTCGATGAGCCGCTTGTGCGTGCGGATCTCGAAGTGCTCGCGGCTCTTCTTGTCGACGTGCGGCGAACGCAGCACGCACCAGCGGTTGATCTCCGTCGGCAGCGGCACGGGGCCGCTGATGAACGCGCCGGTCCGTTTCGCGGTCTCCGCGATGCGCTCGGCCGATTGGTCGAGGATCTTGTGATCGTACGAGCGCAGGCGAATGCGGATCTTCTGACGTGCCATGCTTACTCGAGCACCTTGGTGACGACGCCGGCGCCCACCGTGCGCCCGCCCTCGCGGATCGCAAAGCGCAGACCCTCTTCACACGCGATCGGCGTGATCAGCTCCACCGTCATCTTCACGTTGTCGCCCGGCATCACCATCTCCACGCCCTCGGGCAAGGCGATGCTTCCCGTCACGTCGGTCGTGCGGAAGTAGAACTGCGGACGGTAGTTCGAAAAGAACGGCGTGTGGCGACCGCCCTCGTCCTTGGAGAGCACGTACACTTCCGACTCGAACTTCTTGTGCGGCTTGAT
>JAFAHD010000005.1 GCA_019237415.1 Vulcanimicrobiota bacterium | reverse complement strand
GATGCCGAGGTGGAACGGATAGTCGACGAGATCAGCCATCTGACGGTAAGCCGCCACCGTCGATCGGACGTCGTGCGCTTTGAGCGAGACGACGATGTCGCGGAAATCCAACTCTTCAAGGATGCGGATGTGGCGCAGCGCCGATTCCACCATGCCCGCGGGCGTCCGGCCGTAGCGAGCGATGATGTCGGGCGCGAGCGAACCCAAGTTGACGCCGATGCGGATCGGCATGCCGCGGTCTTTGGCCGCGCTGACCACCTCGCGCACTTTCTGCGGATCGCGGATGTTGCCGGGATTGAGGCGCAGCTTGTCCCAGCCGGCGTCGATCGCGGCGAGCGCAAAACGATGGTCGAAGTGGATGTCCGCGACGAGCGGCACGCGCGCGCCTTGCTTTATCTTTTTGCACGCGTCCGCAGCCTTCTGATCGGGCACCGAGATGCGCACGATCTCGCAGCCGGCTTCAGCGAGCTGATGCACCTGCTCCAGCGTCGCCGCCCAGTCGTCCGTCTTGGTCGTCGTCATAGACTGCACCGAAACCGGGGCGCCGCCACCGATCGTCACACTGCCGACCTTGACCGGAAGCGTCTTGCGGCGCGGCGGCAGCGGCGGCGGTGCGGGCACGCGTTCGGCGACGCCCGACCACTCCGGAACCGGCGGCAGCTCCGTCATAACCCGCCTTTGACCCACATCGCGATGTCGTGGTAGGTCACGAACAAGACCAGCACCATGAGCAGCGCAAAGCCGGTGAGGTGCACGAGCCCTTCCTTTTCGGGATCGACCGGGCGGCCGCGTACGAGCTCGACGAACAAGAACACGAGCCGTCCGCCGTCGAGTGCCGGCACGGGAAGCAGATTGAAGAATCCGAGCAGCGCGGAGATCTCACCGACGAATTGGATCCCCGCCACAAAACCGAACTGCGACTGCTGCGTGAACACGCGGTAGATGCCAACCGGTCCGCTGAGCACCGAGATGTCGTGCTGCGCGACCACGGTGACCAGGCCCACCAAGTTCAACCAGATGAAGGTCCCCGTTCTGGTGAAGCCATAGCCGATCGCGCCGAGCAGCGATTCGCGGCGCATCTCTTGTTTGGGCGCGAACCCCAACGCGCCGTAGTACTTGCCGCCGCCTATCGCTTGCTTCTCGGTGTGGATGCTCTGCGTGATGACTTGGTCGCCGCGTTTGATGCCGACCACGAGCGTCTGATCGGGCCTGGCGTGGATGTAGTTGACAAGCTCTTGACCGCTCGTAAATGCCTGGCCGTCGATCGTCTCGATCTGGTCGCCGGGTTGCAGACCTGCGCGCGCCGCAGGCGAATCCGGCGCGACGCTTTCGACGATGTTCGTCTGCGCGACGGGAACGCCGATCGCCCACGCGATGCCGGCCGCAATGCCGACCGCAAGCATCAAGTTGAACACCGGACCCGCGACGATGATGATGAAGCGCTGCCACAACGGATGGTGTTGGAAGTTACCGGGATCGGCGCTGCCGTCATCGGCCTGGTCCTCGCCGACCATCTGGCAGTAGCCGCCCAGCGGCAGCAGGTTCAGCCGATAGGTCGTCTCGCCGCGCGTCCACTTCGCGATCGTCGGACCGAAGCCGACGGCGAAATTGCTGACGCGCACGCCGAACCACTTGGCGAAGATGAAGTGCCCGAACTCATGGAAGATGATGAGGACGCCGAGGACGAGCAGGAACAGGGCCACTTGGCCGATGGTCGCGGCACCGGGGAGCGTGATGAGCGCGAAGATGCGTTCTTTCCTTTACCTAGGCGACCGGGCTGGCCTTGGCCACCGCCTCGCGGGTCGCGGTGCGCGCCCACGAGTCGGCCGCGCGGATGCTCGCAAGGGTCGCCGGGCCGCCTTCGTGGTCGTCCAGCGCGCGCTTGACGAGTGCGCTGATATCGGTGAACTTCACTTTCCCGTGCAAAAAGGCGCGTCCTGCCTCTTCATTCGACGCTGATAGCACGGCCGGGTACGTCCCGCCCGCGCGCAATGCGCGATAGCATAGTGCGATCGCCGGAAAGCGAGTTTCGTCGACCGGCTCGAAGGTCAGCTGCGCAGACGTCGCACCTAAACCGAGCGCGTCGCGCGTCTGTTGCGCGTCGTGACCTGGCAAGCGATCGGGATACGAGAGCGCGTAGCCGATCGGCACGCGCATGTCCGGCGCGGCGAGCTGCGCCTTGACGCTGCCGTCGCGGAAAATGACGAATGCATGGGCGACGCTTTGCCGGTGCACGACGATCTCGATCTGGTCAGGCCGCAGCTCGAAGAGCCGGCTGGCTTCGATGACCTCCAGACCTTTATTCATCATGGTCGCGGAGTCGAGCGTGTTCTTGGCGCCCATCGCCCAAGTCGGGTGCGCAAGGGCCTGCTCCGGCGTCGCCTGCGCCATTCGCAGTCCCGGCCACTCCCAAAACGGCCCTCCGCTTGCGGTCAAGACCACGCGATCGACGTCGGCGACGCGCTCTCCGATCAGACATTGAAAGACGGCGCTGTGCTCGGAATCGACCGGCAAGATGGCCGAGCCTGACGAGCGGGCGTGCGCGAACAGCAGCTCGCCCGCCGCTACCGCGAGCTCCTTGTTCGCGAGCGCGATCGCGAGCCCGCGGTCGATGGCATGCAACACGGCGTCGAACGCGACCATGCCGTCGGTGGCCGCAAGCACGCACTGCGCATCCCCTTCGACCGTCGCGCGCAGACCGTCGACGCCGCATTCAATGAAGCGGGGTTCGTAATCGAGCGCGGCGCGCAGAGTCGAGACCAGCTCGGGCGAGCCGATCGAGAGCGATGACGGACGGAACCGATTCGCCTGTTTCGCCAGCAGGGCGACGTTGTTGCGCGCGGCCAGCGCGCCGACGCTGAATCGTTCGGGGTGCGCCCCGATGACGTCGAGCGCTTGCGACCCGATCGATCCGGTCGACCCGAGGATGGCGACGCGTTTCATGTGCTAGGCCGCGACGCGGCCGAACCACAGCAGGACGGCGTATCCGACGACGCCCGCCAAGAAGTACGAATCGAAGCGGTCGAGCACGCCGCCGTGCCCAACGATCAGCTGGCCTGAATCTTTCACCTGCGCGTTGCGTTTGAGCGCGGACTCGACCAAGTCGCCGAGCTGCGCAGCGACCGAGATGCTGCCCGAGAATACGAGCCCGAGGTACCACGGCGCGTTGACGATGGGGATCAGGCCGAGCAGCGTGCCGACGACGGTCGAAGCGGCGAACGCCGCGATCGCGCCTTCCCAGGTCTTGCCGGGCGAGATGCGCGGCGCCAGCGGCGTGCGTCCGAACTGCAGGCCGACGATCATGCCCACGATGTCGGTGATCGCCACGATGATGATCAACCACAACGTGTACGGACCGCCGCCGTGTTGGATGCCGCGGATGGCGACGAGGTACGACGCGATCTTGCCGAGATACAGCGCCGCAATCACGGTCATGCCCCAGCGCACGGCGAAGCGATCGACGCCGCCGACCAATGCCGCGATCATCGCGGCGATCGTGACGACCACTACCATGCCGGGCTCGAAGCGGAAATTGAAATACGTCGCGACGACGTAGCCCGCGACGGCGGGAATCGCCACCCACAACGACGCAGCAGCGCCGGCACGCTGCGTGAGACGCGCGAACTCGACGCAGCTCAGCAGCGCGATGACCAAGATCAGCAGCCCGAACAAGGGCTTGGAGAACACGCAGCCGATGCCAAGCGCTGCGATGAGCAAACCGATGCCGACGCGCTTGAGCGACAGCTCTTGACGCAGCCGTTGGCCTGCTTGAGCCTGTGCCGCGACGGTGGCGCTCATAGCCGCACGAAGTCCGTGTAGGTGAGCACGAATTCAGTACCGCGCGAGGTCTCGACCGCGCGCACGACTCGCAGCTCGCCGACGCCGGCGCTCGGACGCGGCGGAGTCAACACGCGAATAAAACGCTCGCCGTCGGTATGCACGTCCGCATACGGCTCGTTGATGAGGTCTTCGTGCACCGGCACGACGGGAACGGTCTGATCCATCTCAGCCCGCCCTCACACCTCCATGATCTCTTTTTCTTTGTTCTGTACCAGTCCGTCGACGTCGGCGACGAACTTATCGGTCAGCTTTTGGATGTGGTCGTTGGCGCGGCGCCCCTCGTCCTCGGTGATCTTGCTCTCGCGCTGCGCGTGTTGGATGTGGTTATGGCCGTCTTTGCGGATGTTTCGCACTGCGACCCGGCCGTCCTCGGCCCGCTTGTGCACGAGCTTGACCAGCTCTTTGCGGCGCTCCTCGTTGAGGGGCGGCAAACTCAGACGGATGATGCCCCCGTCGACGCTGGGCATGATGCCGAGGTCGGAGGCCTCGATGGCCTTGCGCACGTCGCCGGTGATCGACTTGTCGTGCGGCGAGACCACGATGCTGCGCGCGTCCGGGATCGAGATCGTCGCGCAATGCTTGAGCGGCATTTCGGTGCCGTATGCCTGCACCTGGACGTGGTCGAGCAGCGCGCTGTTGGCCCGGCCGGTGCGGATCGCCGCGAACTCGCCGCGCGTCGCCTCGACCGCTTTCTTCATCCGGTCTTCGAGATCTTTATACAACTGGGGCAGCATGCCCATCGTGTGCCCTCCCTACGAACGTGCCGATCGGCTCGCCGAAGATGACGCGCTTGATGTTGCCGTGTCGCATCAGCTCGAAGACCACGATGGGCAGGCCGTTGTCCATGCACAGCGTCAGCGCCGTGTTGTCGAGCACTTCCAGGCCGCGCTGGAGCACTTCCAGATAGCCCAGCGTGGGCAGACGCTCCGCCGTCGGATCCTTCTTTGGATCCGCGCTGTACACGCCGTCGACTTGCGTGGCCTTGAGGATCGCCTCCGCGCCGATCTCGATCGCGCGTAGTGCCGCCGTCGTGTCGGTGGTGAAATACGGATTGCCTGTGCCGGCTGCGAAGATGACCACGCGCCCTTTTTCGAGATGGCGGATCGCCCGGCGCCGGATATACGGCTCGGCCACTTGGTGCATCGAAATCGCGGTCTGCACGCGCGTCGCCACGCCGATGTTCTCCAGCGCGTCCTGCAGCGCGAGCGCGTTGATCACCGTGGCGAGCATGCCCATGTAATCCGCGGTGGCGCGATCCATGTGCTCGTGTGCCGGCGTCTTGCCGCGCCAGATGTTGCCGCCGCCGACGACGCAGGCGATCTGCACGCCTGCCTTCGCGACGTCCTTGATCTCGTGTGCGATCTGATAGACCGCGTCGGTGTCGATGGAATCACCGAGACCGTTGCCGGCAAAGGCTTCGCCGCTCAGCTTGAGCAGCACGCGCTTGTACGCCGGCCGTGCGCCGGCCTCGACGGCGCTCATCTCACGACTCGCCGATGTCGAACCTGGCGAACCTGCGGACCTTGATGTTCTCGCCCAACACACCCACCGCGCTTGCGATCAGGTCCGCGACGGTCTTGCTTTCGTCGCGCACGAACGGCTGCTCGAGCAGCACGTGCTCCTCGTAGAACTTGTCGGCCCGCCCGTCGTGCTCGGCTTCGATGCGCGCCTTGTCCGCCTCGGGTATGTCGTCGCGCGAGATGAACTGCGGACGGGAGGCGCAGATATGGAGCGCGAGATCGTGCGCGAGCTTTTGGAACATCTCGTTCTTCGCCACGAAATCCGTCTCGCACGCGAGTTCGACCAGCACGCCCATCTTGCCGCCCTGATGGACGTAGTGTCCGATGAAGCCCTCGCGCACCTCGCGCTCGCCCTTCTTCTTGGCGACCTGCTGGCCGCGCTCTGCCAGCAGCTTGCGCGCGCGCTCGACGTCGCCGGCCGCCTCGACAAGGGCCCGGCGGCAATCCATCACAGGTGCGTTCGTCGCCTCGCGTAGGGCCTTCACGTCGGCCGCGCTCGGGGCGTACTTTTCGGTCATTTCCACTTGTCCCATTTTCCTCGTATCGTTGGCGCAGCCCTGTAGAGCGGCCGTGCAAGAGCGCGACCGGTCGGACACGCGCATCTAATGAAAGATCAGGCTTGGACGCCGGCGGCCGGGGCCTGCGGTACCTCAGCGACTGCGGCGTCCGCGTGGACCTCGGTGCCCGCGCCGGTGGGCTCGCTCATATACCCGGCTGACTCGGCTTCGGTCTTCCCTTCGATGATCGCGTCCGCGATCTTGTGCGTCATGAGCTTGACCGCGCGAATCGCGTCGTCGTTGCCTGGAATCGCGTAGTCGATCTCGTCAGGATCGCAGTTCGTATCGATGACTGCGATGATCGGTATCTTGAGCTTGCGCGCTTCGAGCACCGCGATGCGCTCCTTGCGCGGATCGACGACGAATACCGCATCGGGCAGCTTCGGCATGTCTTTGATGCCCGCCAGAAAGCGATCGAGCTTGCGCAACTCGTCTTCGAGCAAGCCGACCTCTTTCTTCGGCAGCACTTCGAACACGCCGGTGTCGCGTTGCCGCTCGAGTTCGCGCAGCCGCTGGATGCGTTTTTGGATCGTCTGGAAGTTGGTCAGCGTGCCGCCCAGCCAGCGCTGGTTGACGTAGAACATCGCCGAGCGCTCGGCTTCTTCTTTGACCGCCTCTTGCGCTTGTTTCTTGGTGCCGACGAACAAGAACACTTTGCCTTGGCGCGCCATGTCCTTGACGACGCCGTACACCTCGCGCAGTTTGAGCACGGTCTTCTGCAGATCGATGATGTAGATACCGTTGCGCTCCTGGAAGATGAACTTCGCCATCTTCGGATTCCAACGGCGCGTTTGGTGCCCGAAGTGGACGCCAGCCTCGAGCAGCTCTTTCATGGAGATGATGGAAGACACGACACGACCTTCTTTCTAGATATCCCGCGCGGATGCGATCCGCCCGAAGATACCACAACAGCCGCACGGCGGCCGTTCGCTAGGATCGCG
Organism: Vulcanimicrobiota bacterium; assembly: GCA_019237415.1. Classification (GTDB taxonomy): domain Bacteria; phylum Vulcanimicrobiota; class Vulcanimicrobiia; order Eremiobacterales; family Eremiobacteraceae; genus JAFAHD01. Next base: position 3,652 of record JAFAHD010000005.1, on the reverse strand, counting down.
GCGGCCCGGGAGGGTCCGCCAACCGGCGTTTGTCGCACCGGTTCGGTTGCGCAGGCCGATCCTAAATTTGCGCTACGCCATGATACCACACGGGCATCAGCGGGCGCAACGCCGAACCGGCCCGCCGATGTCGGATTTCACGGTCTCTCCGCTTATCGAAGCGGACCGCGGGTGGCTTTGCGATTTCATCGCCGAACACTGGGATGAAGGGTTCATCGTCACGCGTGGCGCGAAGCACTTTCCGGCCTCGCTCGAAGGCTTTGCTGCGCGACGAGGGGATGCGGTCGTCGGGGTGATCACCTATCGTTTCAACCCGCCGGGCGTGGAAATCGTCACGCTGAACAGCGTGCTCCCGGACCGCGGAGTCGGGACCGCGCTGATCGATGCCGTGCGCCCCATCGCGCGCGCGAAAGGCGTGCCGGTCTGGCTGATCACGACGAACGACAATTTGCGGGCGCTGCGTTTCTACCAGAAACGCGGCTTCACGCTCAAGGCTTTGCATCGCAACGCGCTCGAAGTCAGCCGCACGCTCAAGCCGATCGAAACGATCGGTCTCGATGGCATCCCGCTGCGCGACGAGATCGACCTCGAGCTCGCAGATCCGTAGTGCTCGCATCGATCACGCTCTGGAACAAGATCCTCTTGGCGGTCGCGGTGCTCGCGGCGCAAGCGCTCGACATCAACGCGACCCAGCATATCCTCGCGCCGCCCTATAACGGCAGGGAAAACGAGTTCATCGCGCACCCCTTCGTGCATCCGGGCGGGTACGCCGAGCAATGGGCCGCGACGCTTGCGTCCGATGGATTGCAATACGTCATCACGCGACACTGGGGCGAGAACACGCAGTCAGCGCTGTGGCTTGCGCGCGCCGGCGCGCATTTGAACGCCGCGCTCCAAATCCAGGCCCAGATCCGGGCGTTCGATGCGCAGCAGGCGCAGATGAGCGCATCGCACGAGGAAACGCCCCCGCAACCGTAGCGAGAATGATTCCAGTTCCATTCGGTCTCATCCATTGCGGAATGGCAGGCCGGGACTAGGACCGCGTCTGTCGAATCCAGCGAACATGCTGCTCGACGCGTTCGGACTGCAGCGCGACCCATTCGCCGACACCGCTGACCCGGCGTTCTATTTCGAAACCATGGCGAACGCCAGCAACCGCCGCCGCTTGTATGAGTGCCTCGCGCAAGGACGCGGACTTGCGGTCGTGCTTGGGCCTGTGGGCGCGGGCAAGACGTCGCTCTTCAACGCGGTCACGGCGCGCCTGCTGGAAGACCCGCGCTTTCTCGTCGGCCTTATCCTCGATCCCACGTTTGCCGATGAAGCGCAGCTGCTCGCGGCGATCATCGCGTCGCTCGGCTTCGCAGCGCTCGCGCGCCCGAACGCGACGCCGCGCGAATTGCGCGAGCATCTCAAACGTCAGCTCTTCGAGGCGACGGTACCTGACGGCAGACAAGCGATTCTGCTGGTCGACGAAGCACAATTGCTGCCGGACGGCCTGCTCGAAAGTCTGCGCGCGCTGCTGAACTTCCAATTGGACGACCGCAAGCTGCTCTCCATCGGCCTCGCCGGTCAAGAAGAGATCTCGTCCGCGATCCTCCGCCGTCCAAACCTGAGCGATCGTGTGGCCGTGTGGCTCGACATCGGCCCGTTGACGGAGGCGGAGTCTGCGGGGCTCATCGAGCACCGCCTGCGGCGCGCCGGCTACGCCGGCGATCGCTCGCCGTTTTCCATCGACGCGCTGCACGAGCTGTGGGAACGCTCGGGCGGCTTGCCGCGCCGTCTAGGTTCGCACGCGCGCGAGTCGATGGAGGTCGCTGCGGAACGAGCGAGCAGACAAGTGACGTCGGCCGATGTCGTCGACGCCTCGCGCCGACTGCCGCCTGCTTCACAGACCAACTTCGGCAGGCCCCACGGCCCGCGCCGGCCGTGGTGGCAGGTGTGGAAGGTTGCGGGATGAGCGACGAGCCGGCAATGCCTGCCGATATGCTCCTGATGGCCGAGCGAAGGCGGCGACTCGGCGCTAACCCAAACGCGGAACTCGTGCGCGTGGCGCACGCGCAGCCTTCGCCGGATCCCCCGGGCGCGGTTTCGCAAGAACCCGACGAGCTGCTCGAGGACGCGCTCATCGCGGAGGCGACCGAAGCGACGGCGCACGCGCGCCCAGCGCTCACGCTCTTCCGGCCGCTTGCGCAAGTCAGCTTTGCGGCGCAACACTGGAGCTCGACCGTCGATCACGAAGCATTGCAGTCGGCGATCGTCTGCTGCCCGGTCAGCGCGGCAGCGACGCGGCCGTTCGAGCAGGCGCTGATCGCCGTCGTGCCGATGGCGCTGTCCGCCCGGCCCGAAGGCGTTCCGACGCTGCACGTCACACTCAGCGCAGACGACATCGCCGCGGTCGAACAGGGCGTGCGGCGTGCGTCGCGCGCATCTGGTCTACGGCTGGTACGCGCCGCCGCATTGCCGATCAGCATCGCGGGCGCCGAGCCTGCGTCGGCCGGCCTCGCTGCGGCCGCGTTGTCCGCGTACCGAACGGCTGCGTTGATCCATGCCTGGAATGCGGTGTTCGGCGCGCCGCCGGCAGGCGATCTCGAGCGCGACCGTGATGCCGCAGCCGTGAATCTGTTGTCGACGCTGCGCGGACTGCTGGGGGAAACGTAGGAGAGCGAACCGATGAAAACCCCGTTGCTCGTCACCGACTTCCTCAAGCGCGCCCGCGCCGCGTACCGTGATGCGCCTGCCGCCGTCTGCGGCAACGAACGACTGACGTATGGACAGCTTGGGACGCGCATCGACAAGTTCTCGAACGCGCTCGCGGCGCTCGGCGTCAAGAAGGGCGACGTCGTCGCCTACCTCTCGTTCAACTGCCACCGGCTGCTCGAAGGCTACTACGCAGTGCCGCAATTGGGAGCGATTCTGCTGCCCATCAACATCCGGCTGACGCCGCCGGACATCGCGTTTATCCTGAACGACGCCGGCGCGTCGACCGTTGTGGTGGACCGGCAACTCGTCGGCTTGCTCGCGCCGATCCTCGCGTCGCTGCCTGCGGTGAAAAACGTCATCCTCATGGGTGGCGACCCGAAAGCGGATTTGCCCGTCAAGGGACTCGACTACGAAGACCTCATCACAAGGGCGCCTGCGGATCCGCCGCATGTGGCGCTCGATGAAGATGACGTGGCGGAGCTGTTCTATACGAGCGGCACGACGGCACGGCCCAAAGGCGTCATGCTGACGCATCGGAATCTCGTGACGCACGCGTATTATTCCATCGCCTGTGCCCATGTCGGCGACACGGACATCATCTTGCACAGCATTCCGCTGTTCCACGTGAACGGTTGGGGCACGCCGCACACCCTGACGATGGTCGGCGGCAAGCACGTGATGGTGCCGCGCTTCGATCCCGAGCACGTGCTCGAAGTGATGGAGCGCGAGCACGTGACCAAGATGTTCGTGGTACCGACGATGGCGCTCGCGCTCATGAACGCGCCGTCGTGGCGCACGCGAGACTTGAGCGCGCTGAAAAAAGTGATGTTCGGCGGCGCTGCGACGCCCGCCGCGATCTTGCGCGCGCTCGACGAGCGCCTGCCCGATGCGCAAGTGCATTGCGGCTACGGCCTCTCCGAGACGTCGCCAATCCTCACCACCGCGGTCCCCA
>JAFAHD010000068.1 GCA_019237415.1 Vulcanimicrobiota bacterium | reverse complement strand
GCGCACTGCGGCGTAATCGGCAGCGATGCCCGTGCGCCGCTACGCCATTCTCACTGAAGGTCAACTGCTCGACCGCCGCGCCAAGACTGCGCACGGAGTGATCCAGTACGGGCGCGATGAGATCGCTGCGGTGATCGATGCCGAGTTCGCCGGCAAAGATGTGCGCGACGTGTTACCGCGGCTGCAGCGCAGCGCGCCAATCGTCGCCACGCTGCGCGAAGCGCTGGCATACGAACCGACATCGCTGCTGCTTGGCGTCGCTAACCAGGGCGGTTTCATCCCCGAGGCATTCCGCCCGCACATCCTTGCGGCGATCGACGCGGGGCTCGAGATCGTGAGCGGCCTGCATCAGCTCTTGCGCGACGATGCGGAGTTCGTCGCGCGCGCCAAGGCATCGGGCGCCAGCCTGTGGGATGTGCGCGTGCCGCCGGAAGGCATTCCGTTGTTCTCCGGCGCGGCGTATCGGGTGCCGCAGCTCGTCGTGCTCGCGGTCGGCAGCGATTGCGCCGTCGGCAAGAAATCGGTGATGATCGAGCTCGATCGCGCCGCGCGAGCGGCGGGCGACCGCAGCGAGTTCGTCGCCACCGGTCAGACGGGCACGCTCATCGCCGGCAAGGGCATCGTCGTCGATCGCGTCATCTCGGATTTCATCACCGGTGCAGCCGAGCAACTCGTGCTCGGCGTTTCGGCCGACGCCGATGTCGCGCTCGTCGAGGGTCAGGGCAGTCTGTGGCACCCCGCCTACGCGCCCGTGACGCTCGGCTTGCTGTTCGGCTGCGCGCCGGACTTGCTCGTGATGTGCATCGACACCGCGCGGACCGAAGTCGAAGGATACGGCGTCGCCTTGCCGCCGCTCGCGGAGATGATCAGAGCACATGAGGCATTGCTCGCGCCGATCAAACCCGCCTGGGTTGCGGCCGTGGCGGTGAATACGTCGTCACTGCCCGACGATCGCGCGCGCGCCGCAATCGCGAACGCGCATGCCGGCTGCGGTCTGCCCGCCGATGACGTCGTGCGCTTCGGGGGCGCGCGATTGTGGCGGGCGCTGCGCGAGGCGGCACGCGAAACGCCCAAGCGGCTCACGCGCGCTGCCGCAGCGGGATGAATGCGCGCCCGCGCGACTCCAGCACACGGAGCGGTCGAGCATGCTCGGCCGCTTTGATCGTCGCGCTCCTCTTCGCGCTGTCGGGGTGCGCCCGACCGCAGATCAACAGCTCGACGCCGTCCGCGATCGCCGGCAAAAACCCGTGGACGATCCATGGCGTCCTGCGCTTCTCCGAACAAGAAGAGCCCAACTCGCTGCTCAAGATGTTCTCCAATCAGGAGTCAGCGGATGACGTGACCGCGCTGCTCTTCGAACCGTTCTTTCGCTTCGACGATCGCGGGCGCCCGGTGCCGGCGCTCGCCACGCAGTTCCCGACGGTCGCGAACGGCCTGGTGAGCAAAGACGGCCTGCGGATCACGATCAAGCTGCGCCCGAACGCGCTGTGGTCGGACGGCGCGCCCGTCACCGCGGACGACATCATCTTCACCTGGCACGCGATCATGAATCCCGAGAATCCCGTCACGCACACCGCGGGCTACGACAAGATCAAGGCGATCGTCGCGCGTGGTCCGCATCAGGTCACGATCGTGCTGCGCATGCCGTTCGCGCCGGCGGTCTATCTGTTTTGCGAAGGCGACTACCCGCCGCTGCCCGCGCATCTCCTGCGCAACTTCCGGACGCTGAACAACATCGCGTACGATGCGGCGCCGGTCGGCGACGGGCCGTTCGTCCTGCGCCACTGGGAGCATGGCTCGGAACTCGTCTTCGCGGCCAACCCGCGCTACTGGCGCGGCAAGCCCAAGCTCGATGAGGTGCGCATCAAGATTATCCCGAGCACGACCACCGCGTTGCAGCTGCTGCGCACGCACGAGATCGACGTCATCGACGGCGTGCCCAAGCCCCAAGTGCGCGAACTGAACGGCATCGACGGAATCGCCGTGCGTACCCACCTGATCGCCGCATACCGCCACCTCGACTTCAACCTGAAGAATCCCATCCTCGCGGACGTCGCGGTGCGCCGCGCCGTCGCGCGCGGCATCGACTACGAGCGCATCATGCAGACGGTGTATGCCGGCTACGCCGAGCGCGCCGCGACCGACATCCCGCCGTTCTCCTGGGCCGCGAACGGCTTGGCGCCGATCCCCTACGACCCGGCGGCGGCACGGCGCATGCTCGACGAAGCGAACTGGCATCCGGGCCCCGATGGCGTGCGCGTGAAGTCGGGTGCGCGGCTGGCGTTGACGATCTCGACCGCGGCAGGGAACCGCGCGGCCGAGTCCGCCGAGGCGATGATCGAGCAGCAGCTCAAAGCCATCGGCGTCGAACTGTCGATAAAGAACTATGCCGGGCCGCTGCTGTTCGACGAGCATGGCCCGCTCTTCGGTGGGACTTATGACATGGCGTGGATCGAGAACAGCGAGGGCGTCGATCCCGACGATCTCGCCTCGTGGGGCTGCGATTATTTTCCGCATCGCGGTGCGAACACGGACTTCTACTGCAACCCACGCGTGGACGCGCTGTTGCGCGACGCGCAGCGCAGCGCTGTCCAAGCGCGCCGCCGCCGGGACTACGAGCAGGCGTGGGCGATCATGCTCGATGAGGTTCCCGCCGTCATCGTCTATTGGGATAAGAGCGTCGTGGCGGCGAATTCCGATCTGCGTAACTACGCGATGTCGCCCGTCGTCACGGATTTCTGGAACTGCTGGGAATGGGAAATCTAGGGCATGCCCTCTTGGTCCTGCTCATTGCGACGGCCGCCGGCACGAGGATCGTGAGCGGCGCGCAGCCCGCCGACCCGAACGATCTCATATGGTTCGCGGACATCGATCAGCCGGCGGCAACACTGATGCGCGGAGCCGGCGTGCCCGGCGGCTTCAAGACTGCCGTCGTCTCGTGGAACGTGCGGACGCCAAGAGGATCGAGCATCGAAGTGCGCCTGCGCGCACATGTGGATGCGCACTGGACGCGCTGGTATGAGATGGGGATCTGGAGCGCGGACGGCACGAGCGGAACGCGCCACTCGGTGGCGGGGCAAAGAGATGCCGACGGCGAGGTCGAGACGGACACGCTCGCGCTGCACGCCGTGGCCGACAAGTTCGAAGTGCAGGTCGCCTCGCATCCGGGAGCTTCCGGCGCAGCGCCGCAGCTGCGCGCTTTGGCTGTCGCGACGTCGCTCGCGCCGGACAATGGCGGCAGCGTGGATCCCCCGCCGCGAGGAGCGATCGCCGAACTCCCCGTGCCCGAACGCTCGCAGCGCATCGCGACGTCGCCGGACGCGAAAGGCGGCGGCGGCGATTCGTGGTGCAGCCCGACGAGCGTGTCGATGGTGATGGCGTATTGGGCGGCCGCGACCGGCCACCCGCAGTGGGATGTCGACGTCGCCGCGGTCGCCGACGGCGTCTACGATCCAGTGTACGACGGCTGCGGCAACTGGCCGTTCAACGTCGCGTTCGCGTCCGAGCACGGCCTCGCGGGTTTCGTGCGGCAGCTGCCCTCGCTCGCGGACGTGGAGATGCTCGTCGCACGCGGCGTGCCTGTCATCGCAAGCATCGCGGTCAAGCCGGGCGAGCTGGACGGCTCACCGTATCCGAAGACCGAAGGGCATCTGCTCGTCATTCGCGGTTTCACGGCGGCGGGCGACGTCATCGTCAACGATCCCTACGGCGAGCCCGGCGCGGTCCGGCGCGTGTACGCGCGGGCGCAGTTCTCGCATGTCTGGCAGGCGGGCTCGAACGGCACGGTGTACATCATCGCCCCGCCCGACATGATCAGGACCTTGCGGTAAAGCGGCCATGGGCAACCGACTGCTCGGCATCGCCGGCGCGTTCGTCGCGCTGTACGCCGCGCAGTGCGCGTTCGCACCGTCCGCGCTGGCGGCCCCGCGCCATGCCGGCATGAGCGCTGCGGAGATCTTCGATCGCGCGCTCACGTTCGTGCGCGAACAGAACTATCCGCCCTACGTGTCATTCGTCGTCACCGTCGATACGCAGGCGAAGGGACGCTGGCTGGTCGAGCAATTCTCGTCGCTGTGTCGCGCGCGCGACGATCGCGTGAGCACGACCGCGAAACCGCTCTCCACGACGAACCACCCCGACAACCCTTATCGTTTCAACCTCAAGGTCAAAGGCCTGCAGGTGCATGACTCGCCCAATATCGACGAGCCGCTCGGCATCCCCGAGATCTCGCCGATCTATGACTTCGGTTTGTCGAGGGTCCCGCCGGTGACGTCGAGCGCGCGCTCATACGAAGTGGCGTTGGTGGACGAACAGACGCTGCGCGGCCGGCCGGCGTATCTGCTGGAGCTCACGCCGCTCGGCGATCCGAAGAAGTACCGCGTGCGCGAGATGTGGGTCGACGTCGAAGATTTCTCCATACTGCAATTGACGACCGACGGCGCATTCGCCGGCGGACCGGGCAACACGGTCGCGTGGACGGTCAGCTTCGCGATCGATCATGGCCATTGGCTCATCGAGAACGAAGCGACGACGGCGTCACTCGTGCTCGGCGGATACGCCCCGGCAGTCGACAGTTTTATCGTGTTGCCCGGTTCGGTGCGCTACGAGGGCATCAGCTACACGTTCAGCGACTTCGAGTTTCCGAAGACCGTTTCGGATCTCTTGTTCCTCGAAAGCAAGCCGAGCCAGGCCGTCCAACAGTAGGCGCTTTGTGCGCTACGAGTGGACGATGTCGAGCTCCGCATTCGGGTCGATCGCGGTGCGGCACGAGCTCGATTCCGCCACGAGGTTCTCGTTGCTGCCGCGCAGCACGAAGCCGCGGTTCGGCTGCCCGTTCACCCAATCGCGGACCATCGAGGTGACGTCCAAACCGGAGTTGAGGTCGCCGCTGGGGACCAAGAAGTCGCCGCCGATCCAATTGAGGTTGTTGGTCCAGTCTTGGTTCGCCTCAGCGATGCCCGAAAAGCACCCGCTGTCTCCGCTGTCGATCGGGATCTTCAGCGTGGCGCTGGTGACGTAGGTGCCTGCGATGGAGCTCACGTCGAACAGATAGTACGACCGGTAGTTGTCGGCGTACCACCAGATCGGGATGAACGACGGCGAGATGACCGATGATTGATCGTGCTGCCAGCCCACGCACAGCGCACCGCACGCCGCGCGGAACGGCAAGCCCGTGCCGTACTGGCTGGATTGCGAGTGGACCGCGGTCTGCACCGGATGCAAGACCGTCGTGAACGGTCCGACGCTCCCATTGCCTAGGCAGACCGCGTTGCTCGTGACAGACTCGGTGTTGCCGTACACGGCGGTCACAGCGTAACACTGGTTTGTAAATCCGCCGCCTGGTTGGTTCACAAACCCAACCGTGGCGAGATTACCATATTGCGGATCCGCGTTCGTGCTCGTCACATAGGCGTGTTTGCCGCTGTCTACTTCATAGATATTGAACTTGCTGATGTGCTGGTCGGTCGACGTCGCCGCGCACGGGTTGTTCGAACCCCAGCACCATACCAGAACGAGCATCGGCGGCTGGTTGCCAAACGCCCCGATGCAGTTGAACCCTCCGCCGTGCGAGCCGCATTCCTGCGAGCTGCTCGTCGACTTGAGTCCGTTCGGCGGCGCGACATACGCCTGCGTGATGATGCCGCCGGAAAGCTTCGGCTTCGTCGGGTTGGCCTGATTGACGACGTTGGGATTGAGCTTCCAGCACGATACGGAGAAGTCCGTACGCGTCCCACTGGGGTTTTTTACGGCGTCTGAGGTGTTCGAATATACTTGTTGGCTGCCGGAGATGATATAGATCTGATCGGCTGTCTCGGGAATCGTGCTCGACGAGATCTGGATCGAGTCGTTGACTGAATAGGTGCCGCTTTGCGGCATCGGGATCGGCCCGACGTAGGTGAGCGGCTTTTGTTGCTGGTTGTTGATGAGGCGGTTGAAGGCGTAGGTGAATATCGTGCCGGGCGAGCCGGTGATCGTGCCTTTGAAGGCGATCGCCACCGGGCACGCGCCCTGGAACGTGGGAGTCTGCGTGGTCAGCATGGCGCTCGTGATGTTCGCGGCCGCAGGCTTTGCGGATAGCACGAAACTCATCAGGACGAACGAAAACAGAACAGAGGTCTTCACATGATTCCACATCGTGCAAACTCCGATCGAGTAAGCGCTGAACTGTACTCTAAAACGCGGCGCGGTGCCGAATCGTTGCGGCTCTTGACTCTCGTCTACCGACTGAACGGCGCGCACTGCGCTGGAAAGCGCCGCGCGTGGACGTAGACTTCGTCAGGCACGCCCTTGACCCGCTTATACAGCGTCACGCCATCCTCGCTTGCGGCCGGCACGAAGTACCCAGTGCAGACGACCGCCGCAAGGCGCGGCACGATATCGGCTTGCCACGTCGCGCCACGGTACGCCTCGTCGTACACGAAATACTCCGGCGTGACGTACATGCCGATGCGCGCGTTTGGATCGAGCGCCATGTGGGTGTACGCCTCGTCGAACGACGCGGCAACGCTGTTCGCGGGCACCTGCGCGATGATGCGGTCGAGCGCCGCGTCGCGCGCCGTTCGCAGCCGGTAGTAGTGCGCCCAATGCGTCGGGCTGGCCACGATCAGGTTGAGCACGCAGATGCCCACGCAGATCTTCACGAGCAGGCGCGCGCGGGCTGCGTCGCCGGCGGCGATCGCGCCGACGCCCATCGCAAATGCCGCGAGCACATAGGGCATCCACACCGCGCCGTAATGCGTGCCCATCGTATAGGTCACCGGCCAGCGCGACGCGAGGACCTCGACGAAGCCTGGTACGGCGAGCCACAGCCAGCGCGACCAAAACGGCAAGAACAAGAGCGGCACGAACACTTCGAGCGCAAACGTGAGACGTTGGGTGACCATCGCCAGACCGTGCGGCAGATCCGCATCGTGCGCGAGGTACATGTCGGCGACGAAGTAGCGGCCACCGGCGTGCGGCTGGATGACGTCGAAGTACAGCGCGAGGACCGCCAGCGAAGCGACCGCGACCGACCCGCCGAAGATCGCGCCGGCTCGGTCGTGACGGCGCAGACTGTAGATCAAAAACCCGCCGCCTAGGACGGCGAGGATGATCGCTTGATCCTCCTTGATGCATAGTGCGAGCGCGGCGAAGGCCGCGGCCAAGCCCCAGCGGCGCTCGTCAACCGCCCACAGCAGCCATGCCGTTGCCGCGGGGGCGAACGCGTTCTCGTGAAACTCGGACAGCGCCATGCCGAACAGCGGCGGATACAGCAGCGTCACGAGGGCGACCAGCACTGCGAGCGACGGCTCCATGCGCGGACGTGCGATCAGGTAGATCGCGGGCGCTGTGAGCGCGCACGCGACGATCTGCACGATTTCGAGCGTCAGGGGCGAGCGGAACAGCGCGAGCAGCGGCGCGATGAGGTAGTACACGGGCGAGAAGTGCACGAGGAAATGGTTGCCGTGCTCGACCTGGTTGGAAAAGCCGTCGAACGCGGACGCGATCGTCTGCGTGTATAGCCCGAGGTCTGCGCCGTAGCCGTACGTGATGTAGCGATCCACCGCGAGCGCGACTTGCACGACGGCGACGAATGCTGCGGCCGCCCACACGACGCGCATCGGGTGCTCTTTCGCGGCGCGGAGGAGCACTAGGACGCGGGCTGGCTTGCGTGCAGCGCGCGGTGCGCGAGCGCCGTGCCCAAGACGATGCCGGGCAGCATCTGGCAAAAGGACTCGTTGACGCGCGCGAGCCGCGCGCGCTCGTCGGCGCTGACCTCGACGCGCGCCAGCGACTCGTCGCGCAGATTCAGCGCGTACGGCATTTTACGGGCAGCGCCGATCGCCGCGTCTTCGAGCTCGCGGCAGGCAGCGGCGAAGCGCGCGGTGTTCAACGCCGCCTTCATGTCGCGCCACCACACCTCGAGCCAGTCCGCGAAGGCGCCCATCGCGCGGTACTCGCCGCTGACGAACGGCGCGCCTGATTGCGCTTTGATCTCCTCGTACACCGTGCGCACGCGCAACGGCGCGTCGCGCTCTTCGATGGTCGCGACGGACAAGCCGCGATAGTCGCGCGCCAGACGATCGTCGTCGCCGCTGAACTGATGCGTGCGGGTGCCGCCGCCGCCGATCTGTACGCCGCTCATGGCCAGGCGCACGGCGTGTGCGATGACCAACATCTTCGGATCGAGGTCGACGAGCATAGCCGCCGTCTCGCGCGCACGTGCGATGTCGCCCTCTCCGACGTTGCGCGCGCGCAGTTCGGCTGCGTGATCGCTGCTCGACCACGTCGCCGTCTCGCGCTCCGCTTGTGCGCCGATCTCGCGCGCGTGGTCGACGAAGGGTTTGGCGAGCACGTTGGGACGCAGCCGCCGCCAGGTGTAATCCAAGAACCGCGGTACGACCGCGTAGGCTTGGAACAGCGTGCTCACGACCGGCACGCGCAAGCTCGCCTTGATATCGCGGTACGCCTCGCGAACCCGCTCGTCGACCGCGTCGGGTTCCCGAACCAGCGTGATGCTCATGGTTTGTCGCCGGCCTTCTTCTGGTCGAGCTTGATGTGCAGCTCGCGCAGCGCTTCAGGTTCGACGGCCGACGGCGCTTCGATCATGAGGTCTTGGAAACGCTGATTCTTCGGAAACGCGATGACCTCGCGGATCGATTCTGCGCCGACCATGATCGCGATGATGCGATCGATGCCCAGCGCCATGCCGCCGTGCGGCGGGGCGCCGTAGGCAAATGCTTCGAGCAAGAAGCCGAAGCGATGCTGCACCTGCTCCTCGGTATAGCCGAGCAGTTCGAAGACCCGGCGCTGCACGTGCGGATCGTGGATGCGGATCGAACCGCTGCCAAGCTCGCTGCCGTTGAGCACCACATCGTAGTGTTGGGAACGCAAGCTCGCCGGATCTGGGCCCGCCAAGTCTTGACCGGGTGCCGGCGCGGTGAACGGATGGTGCATCGGTCCGAGCGCACCGGTCTGCGGGTCGCGTTCGAACAGCGGGAAGTCGAGCACCCAACACGCTTCGAAGCGCGCCGGATCGCGCAGCCCGCGCTCGGTCCCCAGATGCAAGCGCAGCTTCCCCGCGATCGTCTGCGCGACCGGACGCGCGTCGGCGACGAAGAACACCGCGTCACCGTCGCGCGCAGCGCCGATCTGGCGGATCGCCGCCAGCGCGGTCTCGCTCAACGCGGCTTTGGGCAGCGAGCTCTTCACGCCGTCGCGCGCGAACGCGATCCACGCAAGTCCTTTGGCACCAAAATCCGTCGCCGCCAGCTGGACGAGCGCGTCGAACTCGCGGCGCGACCGGCTCGCGCCCGAGCGGTCGACCAGACCCACGATGGCGTCGCCTTTCGCAAGTGCGCTCGCGAAGATCTTGAACTCGGTCCCGGCGAACGCGGGCGAATAGTCCCCGAGCTTCATCTCAAAGCGCAGGTCGGGCTTGTCCGAGCCGTAGTCCGCCATCGCTTGATCGAAGGTCATGCGCCGGAACGGGGGATGCAGATCGACGCCGAGCGCGCGCCCGAACATCTGCGAGAGCGTCCCCTCGATCACCGCAATGACGTCGTCTTGCGTCGGGAACGTCAGCTCGATGTCGATTTGCGAGAACTCCGGCTGCCGGTCGGCGCGAGTGTCCTCGTCGCGGAAGCAGCGTGCCATCTGGAAATAGCGGTGGAAGCCGGCCACCATGAGCAGCTGCTTGAACAATTGCGGCGATTGCGGCAGCGCGTAGAACTCGCCTGGATAGAGCCGGCTGGGCACGAGGAAGTCGCGCGCTCCTTCCGGCGTCTGCTTGATGAGCATCGGCGTTTCGATTTCGAGAAAGCCTTGCGAGTCCAGGTAGTCGCGGGCCGCCTTCAGCGCGCGATGGCGCAGCTCGAGGTTGCGCTGCATCTGCGGCCGCCGCAGATCGATGTAGCGGTAGCGCATGCGCAGCGCTTCGTCGACGTCGGCGTCGCCGTGCAGAGGGAAAGGAGGCGTCTTGGACTTGTTGAGCACTTCGAGCGAATCCGCGGCTACCTCGATCGCGCCGGTCGAGAGGTTCAGGTTTTCGGTGCCGGCCGGACGACGGCGCGCGGTGCCGATCGCCATGATCACGTCTTCCGAGCGAAGATGTCCAGCCGTCTCGTACGCCGACGCGTCGGCGGTGCGCGGATCGAACACGACCTGTGTGACGCCGAACCGGTCGCGCACGTCGATGAAGATAAGACCGCCGTGGTCGCGCGTGCTGTTCACCCAGCCGCGCACGGCGACGCGCGCGCCCTCGTCGTGTGGGCGCAACTCCCCGCAGGTGACGTAGCGGAGTGCGGTGGTCTGGTCGGCTGTCGTCAACGAATGGTCGCTCCGTCGGGCTCGCGCAGCGCGCGCTTCACCCCGTTGAGATAGTAGTATTGGTAGGCGATCTGCCGCGCGATGAACGGCCACGTGTTCTTGCGCGGCGCCTCTTGGCCTGCGCTCGCGCGCTCGATGGCGCGGCGCACCGGACCGGCCGCGCGCAGCAGCGAGTGCAGCGCCAGCGACACCGGCGTCATGCCGAGGTTGGCCATCACCGCGAGATCGCGATGCTTGCGATAAAAGCGCACGGTCGACACGCCGGCCAGCTCCATCTTGCCCTTTTGCTCCTCGTAGCTCACCGGATGCCAGTGATAGTTGATCGCCCGCGCATCGTAGTGCAGCTCGACGCCCGCCTTCTGCAACCGGTAGCCCAGCTCGAGGTCTTCGTGGCCGTAGCCTGTGAAATCCTCATCGAAACCGCCGACCGCTATGAGGTCATCGCGCCGAACCGACGCGTTGCCGGTAAGGAAATACAGCCACGACAGGGTGCGCCGGCCGGGCGGATGCAGCGGCTTGCGCGTCTGCGGCTGGTCGCGCTGCCGGCGGTAGTCCTCGAGCGATTTCACTTGCAGCTCGCAGCCGACGACCGCGATGCGCTGCGCTGCGGCGGCGTGATCGGCGCTGTGGCGTTCGAGCAGATCCGGCGACGCGATGATGTCGGCGTCGGTGAACAACACGAGCGGCGCAGCAGCGGCTGCGATGCCGGCATTGCGCGCGGACGCGCGCCCGGTGTAGTCGCCCGGCAGGTGCCGGATCGCGGTTGCGGTCGAGCCGGCGAGTTGTGCGACGTACGCGTCGGTGCCGTCGCTGCTGCGCGAATCGGCCAGCACGATCTCGTACTCGTCCGCCGCTAAGGTTTGGCGAAGCAGCGACGGCAGGACCTCGCGCAGCGTGTCGATGCGGTTGTACGTCGGGATGACGACCGAGAGCTTCATGCGGCGTATCACGACACCGGCGCGGGCACGCTGCGCAGCGTGCGAACGCCGGCGACGATGTCGCCGAGCAGCGGCTGCGAGCTTGCACCGGCCGGCGGTTTGCAGAGCACGACCGACGGAACGCGCCACGGGCTCCACTCTTGCGAGCTCAATCGGTAGTAGCGCCGCTCGTAGACCGCGACGACGGGTACGCCTTGCGCGGCGGCGACGTGCACCGCCCCGCAATCGACCGTCACCACGACCGCACATTGGCCGAGTGCAGCGATCCAGTGCAGCGGCTGCGCGAGCACGAGCCAGCGCACGCGCGCGGATGCGACGCTCGCGCGTACTCGCTCTGCGGCGGTGGCGACGTCGGCGCCATATGTGACGAGCACATCGGCGTTCTCAGCCGCGAGCTCCTGGATCAATGCGCCGACCGCGTCCGCGTCAAATCCGTTTTCGAACCAACGCGGCGCGAGGTTCAACCCGACGGCGCCCGCGGGCACGAGCGCTCGCGCGAATCCGCGCGCTTCGTCACCCGGATCGAGCACGAGCGAATCGGTGAGCGCCTCGCCGCCCGCGAGACGTACGAGCGACAGCACTTGGTGCACCTCGTGCGCGATCGGGCGATCGGGAAACCGATCGGCGAGATCGGGATCCGCTTCTGAGATCGCGTGCGCGGTGAGCATCACGCCCGCCGCGACGCGCGAGAGATAGCGCCGCCGGTAGACATACCCCAGCCGTTGCGGCGCGCCGGTCCACGCGGCGAGGCGGTAATCGGCCGTGCGCGGCGCAAGCGCGACCGCGAGATCGACATCGGCCCCCAACCGGCGCATCAAGCTGCGCGCCTCATCGCGCGTCGCCGAGCGCGGCAGCGTGTGCAGTTCGTCGATGTCGGTGTTGAAGCGCAGCACCGGCTCGTTGTAGTCGGAGACGACGGCTTCGATGCGCGCATGCGGCCAGGAGCGTCGAAACGACGCGATGGCGGGCGTCGACAGGACCAGGTCGCCGAGACGGTCGGTGCGCACGAGCAAGATGCGTGAGAACGACGGTGCCGCGGCGATCACCCCCCTCGGGCGCGCGAACGGGCGCTGCGCAATTCGCGATAGTACTCGGCGCGCGCAAAGCGTGCCGCGGCCCAGCGGCGGACCCCAATCGGGACGTTCCCATCCTCGCGTCCGGCAAGGCGCTCCAACATTCGCGGCCAGCCGAGCGCGCTCGCGACGCCGCTCCACCACACGAGCGGCTCGAGTTGTCCCGTCGCAAGCGCGACGCGCCAGTGCGGATGCTTTTCGATGAATTGCAGCGCGGTGCGAGCCTGTGCGCGCGCCTGGCGTGCCATGCCCGAGAAAGCGCTGGGCTGCGGCGCGGGCTTATAATGGAAGACAAGCGCGTCGCGCGCGAGGAACGAGGGCACGCCCAAGTGGCGCAGCCGCAGTCCGACGTCCAGATCCTCCCAGCCGTACTCGCGGAAGCGCTCGTCGAAACCGCCCGCATCCTTGAGCAGCGCCAGCGGCACGGAGACGTTCGTCGTCCAGAAATACGCACCCGAGTAGTTCCGCCACGTATACCGCGCGCGCGGCAGCTCGTCGAATGACTCGACGTTGATCACGCCGCCGCGGCAGATCGCGCGCGCGTGCGCGCGATGGCAGCGGATGTGCGCGGCAAGCAGTTCCGGCGTGGCAAGCACGTCGTCGTCCATGAACATGATCAGCTCGCCGCGCGCGCGTGCGATGCCGGCGTTGCGTCCTGCGGCCAAGCCGGCATTGCGCTGGCGCACGACGGTCAGCGCGCAGGACGGCCGCAGATCGGCGATCACCTCTTCGTACGTGCCGTCCGTCGAGCCATCGTCGACCAGCACGATCTCGTAATCCGATGCGTCGAGGTCTTGGGCGAACAGCGCCTGCATGACTTTGCCGAGCAGCGCGCGCCGATTGTACGTGCACAGCTGCACGGTGATGACGGGCGGCTTCAGGCGACGGCCGCTTTCTGCGTCGCCGCACGAGCGGCCGCGACGATCAGCGATGGATCGAGCGCGCGATAGCAGTCGAACGTCTTGCACGTCTCCTTGCGGCACCACGGCGGACATGGATACGTGGGCTCGACGACGACGACGCGTTCGCCCAGCGGACGCCAGCGCATGGGCAGATCGGTGCGCAGCGCGAAGATGCCGACCGTCGGCGCGCCGACGGCAGCGGCGATGTGCATCGGCCCGGAGTCCAGCGCGACCACCACGTCGGCGCGCGCGAGCACGGCAGCCAAGCTGCGCAGGGTCGTCTGCCCGGCGACGACGCTGTGCGGCCGGCGCATCGCCGCTCCGATGCGCTCGATGACCGGCGTCTCTTGCTCGGTTCCGGTGAGTAGCACGGGAAGGTCGAAGGCGTCCGCGAGCGCGTCGCCGAGCGCTGCGAACGACTGCACAGGCCAACGCGCCGCGTCGATGCGCAAGCCGCGCGACGCGTGCAGCACGACGAAACGTCCGCCCGGTGCGGCGGCCGCGATGATGCCGTCTGCCAGCGCGCGGTCCTGCGCCGTGAGCGGGATGACGATGCGATAATCATCCGGCACCGGCGTCGCGCCGAGCGCGCGAGCGTAATCCATCTGCACGTCGCTCCACGGACTCGTTCGGTCGCCGCGCTCGGTGCGCACCGGTACGCGGATCGTGTAGCGCCACGAATACAAGCGGCGCGATTGGCCCACTCGCTCGGGAATGCCCGCGCGGTGCACGATCGCCGCGACGCGCGCCGTAGACCAGAACACGACCGCGTGCGTGAAACGCAGCGTGTTGATTCGGGCAGCGACCGCATCGATGCGTTCGCTCCCGTCGTCGATCATCACCGAGTCGACCGCGGGATGGCCTTCGAGCAGCGGCGCCGACGCCGGTGAAGCGAGCACGGAAAACTTCGCACCGAAATGACGGGCAAGCGCCTGTATCGCGGGCGTCGCAGCGAGCAAGTCGCCCGATCCGCCTCCGGTGCACACGGCGAGGACGCGCGCGCGCGACGAGCCGTTCATCGCGCGAGCGTCCTCGTGCGCGGATCGCGCGCGCACAATCCGGGGATCTGCGCCCCGATCTGCGCGCCGAACTGCTGCGGCACGCTCTCGGCGGCAGCCGGCTTGACGATGCAGACCGCGGGCGCGGCCCACGGGCGCCATTGGCGCGAGAGCTGTTCGAACCGCTCTTGCGCGAACAGGTCGATCACGGGAACTCCGAGCATGCCGGCTGCGTGCGCGGCGCCGGTGTCCGGCGTGACGAGCGCGGCGAGCGAATCGAGATCGTGCAGCCAGCGCGGAAGGCTCGCGGCGGGGACGAGAGTCGCGTGGAGGCGCACGTCTGCGTCCAACTGTTCCAGCACCGCCAGTGCGAGGCCCTGGTCGCTCGGCGCGGCAAGCAGCGTCAAAACGCGCAAGCCGGACGCGCGCACTGTCGCGCCGCACAACGCCGCTAGCGCGGCTGGTCCCCAGCCGCCTGCGGACAGCTTGCCAGCGATCTGAAATCCGAGCGCTTCATGCGCCGTCGACGCTCCGTCGGACGCGTCGATCGCGAGCCACTCGCGCAAGCGCCGCGAATCGTCTGGAGCGGGCAGCAATGCGCCGAACGGCAGCGCGAGCCGGTAGAGCGCGACCGACTCGTGCTCGGGTCGCGCCGTCCACGCGGCGGGCCGGTAGACTGCGTCGGTGAGCTGCGCGTATTGCCACAACGACTTGAACGGCTTTTCGAAGCGGTGCCAAAATCCGCTGCGTCGCGGCGCGCCAGAGGCACGCGCCAGTCCGTACCCGACGACTTCTTCCGTCGCCACGAGGGCATGTGTGTAGCCGATCGCGCGCAGCTCGGTTCCGAGCGCGTCAGCATGCGTCGCTGTGTCACACACGTGGACGTGCTGCACCCGGCGTGAGAACACACTCGCGTTCGACGGCGAACAGATCGCGCCGAACGCTGCGCCGGGATGTGCGTTGCGCAACCCCTCGAGCGCGGGGATGCACGCGAGCGCGTCGCCGAGGCCGTCGAGCCGGACCAGCAGGAAGCGCGGCGCGTCAGCCATCGCGCAGAGCTGCGCGCAACGCGTCGATATACGCGGCGTCGGCGAGCGCTTGGGCTGCGAGCGCGGGCGCGCCGGTGAGTTGGTTGCCGGATCCGGCAACGCGTTGGTAGAGACGGCGCAGCGGCGGCGCGTTGGCGATCGCGGCGCGCGCGAAGTTCGCCGCATAGGCACCGGTCGCGAGCTTCACTGCCCACGTCGGCGACTTGCGCACGAATCTGGCCGCCATTTCGCCCTTCTCGCGCGCCAGCGCGAGGCGGCGCTCCAACGTCATCGATGACGGCGGCTTGACGTGATAGATGTACGCGTCCCACGCGAAGACGCGGCGCATGCCGGACGCGCGCAGGCGCACGCCGAGATCGGTGTCTTCCCAGCCGTACAGATCGAACGCCTCGTCGAAACCGCCGGCGGCGTCGAGCGCCGCTTTGGACGCGCTGACGTTGCACGTGCAGAAGAACGCTCGCGAATAGTTCGCTGCACTGACCGGCGCCAGATGCTGCGCATCCGGCACATTGATGATCGGCCCCGAGACGACGCGATCGCTTGCGCCGCCGTGCGCCGCGAGGTGCGCCGCGACAAAGCCGTGCGGCGCAAGCGTGTCGTCGTCGCAAAAGATGACGAGCGGCGCGCGCGCCTTCGCGATGCCGGCGTTGCGCGCTTTGCCGCGATTGGGATCGGCGACGAACACGCGGGTCGCGAGCGGCCCTGCAGCGGCGACCACTCCGGCCGTATCGTCGCTCGATCCGTTGTCGACGACGATCACCTCGAACCGGCCGGCCGCCGTCTGGTCCGCGAGTGCCGCAAGACACGCGCTCAGCGCTGCCGCGCGGTCGCGCGTTGCGATGACGACCGAGGCCTCCGGCACGGTTACGATGCGGCGCCCGCTGCCGGCTGCGCGGCCTCCAGAGCGACGGCAAGCGCTTCGCGCGCCATGCGCTTGGACGCGCCTGCATCGCGCGCGTACAACTGCGAAAGTTCGTCGCCCATCGCGCGCAACGCCGTGCGGTCTGCCAACATCGCGCGTGCGCGCGCCGCGATATCCGCCGGCGTCAAGACGCCGCGCAACTCGGGCACGAGCGGTTTGCCTGCATCGATGTTCGGCTGCGCCATATACTTGAAGCGCCGTTCGAACGACATCGCGAGCCAGCGCTTGAGCGGCTTGCCGACGATGGGGACGCGGTGCAGATACCCGCCAAGGCCGGGCAGCACCGCTTCGTCCAGCTTGTTGAACGGCACGACGACGAGCAGCGCCCTGCCCAGTACTGCGGCTTCGACGCATTTCGTGCCGGGCGTCGCGATGACGAGCGCAGCGCGCGCGAGCGCATCGTACGAACCCGAACGGTCCACGGCGACCCGGACTCCTTCGGCGACAATCGTGCGTCCGCCATCCACCAGCTCGCCGCGCACACCGCCGAACGCCGGATCGGGCGCACGCAGGCTTTGCGCGATCTGTTCGTCCGAGCTGAACGGCGACACCGACACGCTCACGCTCATGCCAGGCGTGGCGCGCGCCGTTTGCAGTGCGGCGTCGAGAAAGAAGGGCAGCAACGCGCGCAGCTCAGGCGGCCGGCTGCCCGGAAAGACGCAGATCGAATCGCCCGGGCTGTGCGGCGCCGGCGGCGACGCGAGGCTGTCGAGCACGGCGTCGGAGACGAGATTGCCGACGACGCGCACCGCATCGGCCGGCGCGCCTGTCGCGCGCAGCTCGCGCCCATTCGCTTCATCGACGGCGAAAAAGCGCACGAAGCTGTGGGCGTACGCGCGTCGCGAGAACTTGTAGGTCATCGCGCGCAGCCCGACGCGCTTGGCGATCGTCCTCGCGTGGTATAGGTCGCCGCCGAGATACTGCAGCGCGCCCGGTCCGCGTTCCATGCCCTCCACCTGACGGCCCATCAGGAAGCGGGCGTATTGTTTGTGCGTGACGATGGTCGCGCGCGGGAACAGCGCTTGAGCTGCCCCCGGTTCGCGTCCGGTCGCATACGGGCACGGCACGAACACGATCGTCACGCGCGCATCGGCGTCGAGCGCATAGAACGAGCGAACGAATGGCCGCGCCCAGCCCATCAGCTCGCCAGGCCCGTTGACCGCCACGACGACGCGCGCTGGCATCACGCTCCCGTTTCGCGGATGCGCCGCACGAGATCGCTCGTCGAGCGGCCCTCGACGTGCGGGGCGAGCACGATCGACGCGCCGATCTCGGCGACCGTTTTCGCTTCCGGCAGATCGGCGATCTGGTACGCGGCGCTTTTGACGTGGATATCCGGCTTGATCGCGCGCAGGGTCTCGTCCGGCCGAAGCTCGTCGAAGACGCACACGTAGTCGACGCACTCGAGCGCGGCGACCAGCTCCGCGCGTTCGGCCGCGGGGACGATAGGACGGCCGGGCGCCTTGTCGAGCGCACGCACGGATGCATCCGAGTTGATGCCGACGATCAGGATGCCTCCCAGATTGCGCGCGAACTCGAGGTAGCGCACGTGGCCCACGTGCAGCAGATCGAACACGCCGTTGGTGAAGACGACTCTGCCGCGCGTCGCGCGCAGTTCGGGCACCAGTGCGCCGATGTCGTCGCGCGAGCGTACTTTAGCGGCGGCGTGCACGGACCTTGCCGCTGCGGGACTTCCCGCCGGACGCCCGCCGCGCGGGCCGCAACGCCGTCGGATGCGCGACGCCTTCGCGCTGCGCGAACTGCACGATCTCTTTCGCATTCGCCGTCGCGGTGCCAAGCTTTTCCACGACGACGCCCGCGGCAAGCGATGCGAGGGTCACCGCGTGCCGGATCGGCGCCCCGGCGGCCAGCGCTGCCGTAAGGCTCGAGATCACCGTGTCGCCGGCGCCGCTGACATCGTACACCTGCCGGGCGACCGCAGGCACGGTGAACGGCGTCCCCGAGCCGAACAGCGTCATGCCGTGCTCGCCGCGCGTGACCAACACGTATTTCGTGTGCGTCTGTTTGAGCAGTCTCGCCGCCGCGCGCGCGAGACTCGCATCGGAATCGATCGCGATCCCGGCCGCGCTCGCGGCTTCGGCGAGGTTGGGCGCGATGCAATCGACGCCGGCAAACGCCGCGATGTTGTGCGGCTTGGGGTCGCCGGTGACGACGGCGCGATGGCGGTGGCCAAGCAGCGCGCGCACCAGCGCCGCGTCGACCAAGCCTTTGCCGTAGTCGGAGACGATGGCGCCGTCGATCGCGCCGTCGAGCGTTTTGAGCGCCTCCGCCAAAGCTCGGCGCGAGCGCGCGTCGAGTCCGCCCGTCACTTCGCGGTCCGCGCGGACCACTTGTTGGTTGTGGGCGACGATGCGCGTCTTACGCGTCGTCGGGCGCGCGCGCGCGACCGCGACGCCCGAGGCGTCGATGCCGAGCTCGGAGCACAAAGCAAGTACGCGTGCGCCGGCGTCATCGTCGCCCACCGCGCCGACGAGGCGCACCTTGGCTCCGAGGGCGGCGAGATTATTCGCGACGTTGCCCGCGCCGCCGAGCGTGAACGACTGCGAGGTCACTTCCACGACCGGCACGGGCGCTTCCGGCGAGATGCGCCGCACCGTGCCCCACAGCCATTCGTCGAGCATGACGTCGCCGGCCACGGCGATGCGCACGCCGCGCATCGCCTTGAGCAGATCGGCGACCCACGCGGGTTGCGCGGCGCTCATCGCAGCGTCTGATCGAGTGCGCCGCTCGTCTGCACGGGCGCCGACTCGATGATGTAGCGCGCCGCGTCAGCCAAATCGCGCGCGCGATACTCGGGCGGCGCGCTGCTCATGTCCTCCGCCCTGCGCGGCGGCACGCCGGCTACGAACACGCAACGGCAGCCGGCGGCGCGGCCAGCCTGCATGTCGATGAGCCGGTCGCCGACCATCCAGGACGCGCGCAGGTCGATGCCGTGATCGGCAGCCGCTCGCAACAACATGCCAGGTTTCGGCTTGCGGCAATCGCATTCGGGTTCGCGTGCGGGCCGTTCGTCCGGCGGCCAGTGCGGGCAACGGTAGATCGCCGTCACCTGGGCGCCGGTCTGCGCGAGCAGCTCGCGCAGGCGTACATCGACCAAGTCGGCGTCCGCCTCGCTGAAGTAGCCGCGCGCGATGCCCGATTGGTTCGAGACGACCACGATCGCATATCCCGCGCCCACCAGCATGCGCACGCCTTCGGCTGCGTGCGGCACGAGCGCGACCTGCGCGGGCGCGCCGACAAAACCTGTGTCGACGTTGAGCGTGCCGTCGCGATCGACGAAGACGGCCTTCATGAGCGAACCAGGTCGAGCTCGGCCAATTCGCAGATGATGTGGCCAAGCGCGAACTGCACTTCCTGCACTTTCCATGACGGACCGTTCGGCCCGACGATCGCGATGTCGGCGAATTCGACGACTGGGCCGCCGCCGTTTCCGGTGAGCGCGATGGTCGTGACGCCGCGCGCGCGCGCCGTCTTCAATGCCTCGATGACGTTTGCGGATTTTCCCGACGTCGTGATGCCCACGGCGACGTCGCCGGGGTGCGCTAAGCCCTCCAGTTGGCGCGCGAAGACCCGGTCGAAGCCGTAGTCGTTGGCGATCGCGGTCAGCGCCGATGTATCCACCGAAAGCGCGATGCCGGCGTAACCGGGGCGTTCCAGCATGAAGCGCCCGGACAGCTCCGCTGCCAAGTGCTGCGCTTGTGCGGCGCTCCCGCCGTTGCCGAAGAAGAACACGCGTCCGCCCGCTCGGATCGTCCGCACGATCGCGTCGACCGCCGCGCTGACCGGACGCTCGTAGTCGGCGCCGCGCCACAGATCGTCGCGCTCTGCCATGCAGTCCGCGTAGCGTTTGATTTTCGCGGGCGCCTTCAGGTCTCGATCCAAAACAACTCCTGGTGGAGCTGCGCGAGGTCAGCGTCGTTCGCGCAGATCTTCACGATCTTGCCGTCGACCTCGCTGACGATCTCATTCATCAACTTCATCGCTTCCAGGATGCACAAAACCTGCCCTTCGCTCACCGTGTCGCCGACGTTGACGAACGGCGCGGCGTTCGGCGCAGGCGAGCGATAGAACACGCCGACGAGAGGCGCGAGCACTTTCTTGACGTTGGGCGGCGCTTCGGCGCGCGGCGTCGCTGCGTCGGGCACGCCAGCGGGCGATGGCGCCGGTGCGGCGGACGGCGCGCTCGCGGCGGCCGAGCCCGCGTCGCGCGCTTTGGGGAGCGTCATGCGCAAGTCGACATCGAGATCGCCGACGCGGACACGCAAGCGGTCGAGCCCGTCGCGCTGCATGAGCTCCACGAGCTGATCGAGGATCTTCTTATTGAGATCCATTGGCTGCCCTCGATGCGGCAAGGTCTGCGGCGACCGCGTCGCCGACATCGGCGAGCTTCACGCGGCGCCGCTGCCTCGTCTGCAGGTCTTGGATGGTCGCTTCGCCGGCCGAGCGCTCATCGCCCCCGACGATGACGGCGAGTCTCGCGCCGGCGTCGCCGGCCGCCTTGATCTGCTTTTCGAGTTTGCGGCGCGTGTAATCCATGTCGGCGCCGATGCCGCGCCGCCGCACACCGTGCATCACTGGCACGAGGCTGTGGACATCTTGCGCGTCGAGCGCGACGAACGCGACATCGACCCGCGACGCGCCGTCCAGTTTTGCGCTGCGCGCTTCGTCGACCAGCATCAGCATGCGTTCCATGCCCATGGCGAGGCCGACGCCAGGCGTCGGCGGTCCGCCCATCTCGCGCACCAAGCCGTCATAGCGTCCGCCGCCGCAGATCGCGTTCTGCGATCCGAGTGCGCTGGATGTGATCTCGAAGACCGTGCGCGTGTAATAGTCGAAGCCGCGCACGATGTGCGTGTTGAGGGTGCTCTCGATGCCCATCGCTGCGAGCAATGCGCGCACGTGTTCCAGATGTTCGCGGCACGCCGCACACCAGAAGCGATCGATCGTGGGGGCATCTGCCAGCATGCGCCGGTCGCCTTCGTCTTTCGAATCGAGGATGCGCAGCGGATTGCGCGCCAGGCGCTCGCGGCTCGTCTGCGCGAGGCCGCCGGCTCGATCGCGAAGATATGCGACGAGCGCATCGCGGAATCTGGGCCTGCATTCGTCGCAGCCCATCGAGTTGATCTCGAGCGCGTGGTCGTGCACGCCGATCGCTTCGATGGCTTCCATGCCGAGCGCGATGATCTCCGCATCGGCCTCTGGCCCCGCGACCCCGAACAGTTCGATGCCCCACTGGTGCGATTGCCGGTAGCGGCCCTTTTGCGGGCGCTCGTAGCGGAAGATCGGACCACGATAGTACAGCTTGAGCGGCAGCGTCTGCAACAAGTTGTGCTCGAGCACCGCGCGCACGGCCGGCGCGGTGAACTCGGGCCGCAGTGTGAGCTGGCGCCCGCCGCGATCGGTGAACGTGTACATCTCCTTGTCGACGATGTCGGTGCCGGTGCCGATCGTACGGACGAATACGTCCGTGCTTTCGAACATCGGCGTGCGGATCTCCCCATAGCCGAAGCGCCCGCACACGTCGTCGATGATCCGCTCGAGGGCTTGCCAGCGGCGCGCTTGGGTGGGAAGGATGTCGAACGTGCCGCGGGGCGCGGCTGCATGCTCCACAACAGGTTCGATAGGTGAACCGCCTCGCTCAACCCTCCTTTTGTCATGCGCGCGCGCCGCGCATCGGCGCGACGCTTGCGGCCGCTGCGCTCGTTATCACGGCCGCGGCGTTCGACCCGGCATCAAGCGCGCCGTTGCTTGCGCGGTTCGCGGCATTGATCGGACGCGTCACCGTCGATGCGGTTTCGATCGTGGTCGCCGCTGCGCCGTTCGCGTGTGCCGGAGCGCTGTGTGTTGCGCTGGTCCAGCGTGCAGCGCGAGGACGCGCGGCCGTCGCCGCGATCGCCGCGCTGATCGCACCGGGATGCGATTGCAGCATGAACGGGTTCGCG
>JAFAHD010000096.1 GCA_019237415.1 Vulcanimicrobiota bacterium | reverse complement strand
GCCTGTCTTCTTGAGGTGGTTCTGCGCGCGTTTGGCGACGTTGCGCGGGTCGCGATCGTACAGCGCCTGCTTGCGCGGGTCGAACACGTCGCAGATGAACGAGACGGTGGGAATCGCGCAGAACGTGTCGAGCCGGACGCTTTCCGGATCCGGCAGCAGCACCATGTCGCTCTCCTGGATCTCCTGGAAGCCACGGATGCTCGAACCGTCGAAACCGATGCCGTGTTCGAAGGTGCTGTCGTCGACCTGGTCGGCCGGCACCGATGTGTGCTGCCACATGCCTGGCACGTCGATGAACTTGAAGTCGACGATCTTCGCGCCGTGCTTCTTGATGAAATCGAGCGAGCTCTTGCTCGAGATGCGAGGCGGCACTGCTTCTCCCTCCCATGGCCAAAAAAATCCGGGACCTAGCCGATCCCGGAAAGAAGCGTGCGTCGTACGTGGCGCCGAGGCATTTAGCCTTTGGTGTAGGCGTGTCTTAGCGGAGTTGGCCCAGCGTCAGATGTGCATAAGTGGACGCACTGTGGATAACTAGCGGACGACGACGCCGTCGGCCGCGCTGCCGCCCGGCAGATTTGGGATGCCGTAGAGGTTGAGCGGCGCGTAACCCAGCGTGCCGTCGCCGTTGATAGCGAAGAGCGTCACACCCAGACTGATCGGGCTGAGATCGACGAGCAGGTTGCCTGCGCTGCTTACGGCTACGTACTGGCTCTGACTGACTTGGGTCTGGTATGGCGCACCTGCCAAGCGCGAAAGCGTGAAACCGCTGATGTGGTACGCGTCCACCGCATTCGCGCCCGCCGTCGCAACGTACACGCTTTGCCCATTCGGCGCAACGGCGACGCCGTATGGACCAGCGGCCGTTGCCGTGAAGCCTTGCGAAAGAAGCGCGTCGCCGGCCGCGACGGCAAACTCGCCGATGCCGCCTCCGCCGGGCGTCGCCGCGAAGAGCACCCCTGACGATGTCACGGCCACACCTTGCAAGGCACCTGGATTGACCGGGTAGCTCGCTATCGGCGTGAGCAACCCGGCACCGCTCACCGCAAATGCTGATATGCCCCCTCCGAGAGCGCTATTGGTCACGTACACAGCTCCGCTGTCCGGCGCGAAGGCGCAATCTATCGGAGCATTAAGCCCATTGCCAGTCGTGTGGCTCACCGACGTCAGGGTACCGCCGGCACCGATCGAAAAGGTTTCGATTTCGTTGCTCGCGGTTTCCGCAACAGCCGCGAACTTGCCGTTCGGGCTGACGCAGATGCCAGCCGGCGTCGTGCCGTTCGTCGATACCTGCGACCCCAGCGTCAGCGAGTTGTCACCGTTGATCGTGAACCACGAGACACTGCCCGCATTCGAATTGACGGCGTACAGTATGTTGCCACCCGCGATCGCGATGCCATAGGGCGCGCCGCTCGCACCGTTTTGCCCCGTCGCCTGGTACGGCGCGTTGGGAAGCGGTGAAGGAACGCCGCCGGCTGCGACGGGCGCGGACGAAAGACCGAACACCTTGTTCGGATTCGTGCCGCCGTTGACGTAGTAGATGCCCGCTGGGATCAAGGGCGTAGGCGACGGGTTGCCGCCGCCGGGCCCGCCTCCGCCGCTCGTGCAGCCCGCACCGGCGACGACAATCGTGCTGAGCCCAATGGCTATATACATAAGGAAGAGATTTTCTCGCGTCATGGCCGGCACTCGTTCTCCGGGCTTTCCGCGCCGGCCTCCGCTGCGGTTCTTAGATTCTTCAGAGCTGGCAGCCGCGACAGTAATACGTGGCCTCGCCGCCCGGGTGCACGACCGAGATGCGATGCCCGCAACGCGGGCACGTCGTCTTCTTGCGCCCGTGGATCTTCATGAAGCCCCGCTCTTGCTTGTGCAGCGGATGCTTGCCCGCAGCATACTGCTGAGCGGTGGTCGACACGGCATCGCGCAGCGTGTCGCGCATGGCATCGTAGAGCGCGCGGCGCTGCGCGTCGTCAAGCGAGCTCGCACGTCGCAGCGGCCGCAATTTCGCCGCGAACAAGATCTCATCTGCGTACGCGTTGCCGATCCCCGAGACGAATGCCTGATTGCGCAACACGTTCTTGAGTTCGCCGCGGTGCTTGCGCAAGCGCTTGGTGAATTCGTCAAAGGTCAGCACCGGATCGAGCGCATCGGGTCCGAGCTGCGCGAACGAGGGTACGTCAGTCGCGGGATCCGCGGTGAGGTAGATGCGCGCCATCAGGGTCGAATCCAGAAAGCGGATGTCGAGCGCCTTGCCGAGCTGCAGAGTGAAGCACGTCGACGCCAGTGCCGGTGCCGCTCTGCTGGCGAGTGCGAACCGGCCGCCGAGCATCGGGTTGACCACGAGCAGTTTGTCGAAGTCCGCAAACGAGAAGATCAAGAACTTGCCGCGGCGCCGGACATCCGCGATCGTCTTGCCTGTCAGTTCGCGCGCGAACTCGAGCGGTGGATAACGGATGATGAACGCGCGTTTCGGATCGAGAACCACGCGTAGAATGGTTGCGCCGGCCGTATGTTTGGAGAGCGTCTCGCGCAGCAGCTCGAGTTCGGGCAGCTCAGGCATGCCGGCGCCGGAATCTTACGAAGACGGGTACATCAAGACTGTGACGGGATAGATCTGGTTCTCTTGCGCCACGTTGACCGACACCGGCGGCCCAGTCAACCCGGTCGCCGCCGCCTGGACGACCTGGGGACCCACCGGCACTTGCGTCACTTGGCACGTGCCGTCAGCATGCGTGGTGCACTGGCCGTTTTGAGTCGTGTTGACGATGACCTCAGCATTCGGAACCGGCGTGTTGTTGGAGGCCAACACGACGGTCGCGGCGATCGTGCCGAACTTCTGCACGCCGATAGCGTTGGGATTCGGGCATCCCGTCAGTGTGAGCGCCGCAAGGCACGCGGCCGCGAGGAGCGTTGAGCGCATAGACATTCTCCGGTCCCGGTGAGGCACGTGGCTGGCACGGTTTCGCGCGCCTCGCCCGCGGCCCTGGTGCGCGGTGTGCGTTGCGACCGGGCCCCAAGCGCGGTATACTAAGCGGTACACGGGCGTCCATTTTTCGAAAAGCGAGCGATACTGCCATGGTCAGCCGTTTTCACATTCTCCTCCTGGCCGCCGCACTCGCCCTCGGCAGCCTTGTCACGGCCCCGGGCAGCCGAGCGTCTGCGGCGGTCACGGGATCCACGTATCCGACGGTCGCGGCCCCGGGGACGCAGCTGACCCAAGCGTCGCAATTGTTGTCCGCCGCGCAATCCGATGCCGATCGCGGCGACAACGAAGCCGCAGCGGAGAAACTGCGCCACGCCGCGCAGCTCGAGCCGCGCAGCATCGAGATCCAGCGCTTGCTCGGCGACGTCGAGTACCGGCTGCAGCATTATCAAGCGGCCGAACAAGCCTATCAGGCGGTGCTCGCCGTCGATCCGGGCAACCGGGATGTGTGGAATCGGTTGGGCGGCGTGTATTCCGCTGAAGACCGCTACGACGACGCGATCGGCGCATTCCGCAAGAGCCTGCCGTCGCAGGCCGGCTTTGCAAACCTCATCCTCGCGTATCAGGATGAAGGCAGATTGGGCGACCTCGAGTCGGAGATGAAGATCGAGGAGACGCGCAACCCGTACGATCCATCGAATCATTACAACCTGGCGTCGATCTACAAGGCGGAGCAGCGCTACGATGCCGCGATCTCGCAGCTGCAATATGCGACCGATCTCGACGCGCGCTACGTCGATGCGTATAATCTGCTGGGCAACGTCTACGGCGAGCAAGGTCGCTACGAAGACGCGATCAATCAATACCGCAAAGCGATCGCGCTGGACTCGAAGTACGCCTTCGCGTGGAACAATTGGGGCGTCGAGCTGGTCAACGAAGGCCAGTACGAGGCGTCGATCGCGAAGTTCAAACAGTCCGTCGAGCTCGATCCGGGGTTCGCGCTGGGCTTTGAGAACATGGGCGTCGCATACGATCACATGAACGACTTCACGCAGGCAGTCGAAGACTTCCAGCTCGCGATCAATCTCGACCCGCACGAGCGCAACGTGTACGTCAACCTCGGCGCGCTGTACTATTCGCACAACCAATACAACCTAGCCGAGGCGGCGTTCATCAAGGGATTGGCCCTGCAGCCCAAGAGCGCGCGCTTGCATTTCGGCCTGGGCATGACGTACGAAGCGCAAAAGAAGCTCGCGCTCGCCGAAGAACAGTTCAAGATCGCGATCGCAGAGGATCCCAAGGATTCACAAGCGGCGTCCGAGCTCGCTTCGGTTGAATCCGTGCTCAGCCGCTAACCGCGCAGCGCGATCGCGTCGACCTCGATCAGCGCGCCTAGCGGCAGCGCGCTCACGCCCACGGTGGTCCGCGCGGGGCGATGCGCGCCGACGAAGCGCTCGTAGATCGTATTCACGCGCGCGAACTGCGCGAGGTCGGTCATGAAAATGGTCACCTTGACGACGTCCGATGGGCTCAAGCTGGCCGCACCGAGGACCGCGGCAACATTCGCGAAGGCCCGCTCGGCTTGCGCGTCGAGGCCTTCCACGAGCTTGCCGGTGGACGGGTCCAGGCCTACCTGACCGGCGGTATAGACGAACCCCCCAGCCTCGATGCCTTGGGCGTAGGCCGCGACGGGCACCGGCGCAAGGGGCGTCGCAATAGGCTCCACGAGCTGGACCTTGCGCATGCGGGTGCGCCAGGACCTGCCGGCAAGCCCCGTCCGGGACCTGCCGATAGAATAGGGAGAAGCCCGCTTCATGATATTTGAATTCAGCACGGCCAAACCGACCCTTGAGGAGGCGCGCGCCGCAGAGACGAGCATTCTGCGCGTTCGTCTCATCACGGTATTCATCGGCGCGGCCGTCGCAGTCGGATTGCCGCAATCCAATCCCGAATGGGTGCGGCCGGCAGCCATCGTCGTCTGGTTGCTGGCGGCGCTTGTCGGCTACCGCATCAACGCCAGCGCGCGCAGCATCGGCGTCATCCGCTGGACGGCGCGCTCGCTGCTCATCGTCGACTTCATCGCGCTCTCCGGACTTGTGCTCGCCTACGAGGGCCAGTTCCCGAACACGTGGGTCGGACTGGTCATCTTCACCGCGATCGCCGCGGCCCGCGAACGTTACTACGGCGCACTCATATCCGGGGCCGCCGGTACGCTCATCATCGCGATCGGTCAGGTGGCCCACCTCGCGCCCATTGGCTCGGGCATGCTCGTCGTCAACCTGCTCTTCCAGATCGCTGTATTGTGGCTCAACGTGCTCAACGTCGGGCTGCTCGTGCGCGAGATCGACGAACGCAACCAGGCGCTGGCCAAGCGCAGTCAAGAGCTGTCGCGGGCTGCGCAGGTAGAAGAGGCGATGCTCGCCGAGACGCGCGCGCAGGCCGCCACGCTGCGCAAGGTCGTCGAGCTGAGCGTGACGCTCATGCGCGAGCGCGAGCTCGGCACGCTGCTGGACCGCATCCTCGAAGCGACGATCAAAGCGTTCGGATTCCGCGCAGGCTCGATCTTGGTCGCCGACCGCGACCGCGCGACGTATCGCTACAGCGCCGTGCGCGGTTACCCGCCCGGCGTGGAACTCATGCTGCGCCATCGCGAAGTGGCGTTCGCACAAGTCGAACTCAAAATGGACAAGCGCTTTGCGATCCGGCCGTGGGTGTTCTATGCGCCGGTCGAAAAGCAGAGTTGGTACACCGACCCGGCGGTCGTCTACGATGGAGCGCGGCTGGGCGAGCCGCGCAGCGACTCCGAAGAGTGGAACGAAGCCGATACGCTGATCTTCCAGCTGCATTCGTCCTCCGGCGACGTCATCGGCCTGCTGGTGCCGGACGCGCCAGCCGACAACAAGATCCCGTCGAAGACCACGATCGACAACGTCGCACTGTTCGCGCACCTAGCCGCGGCCGCGATCGAGAACGTCCACCTGTTCACGACCGAGCAGCGCCGCGCCGAAGAGTTGTCCGAGACGAATCGCGAGATCCAGCGTCTCTACCGCGAGGCCGAGAGCGCGGCCGAAGGCCGCCGCAAGCAAGCCGCTCGCCTGGCCAGCATCCTCGATCTCACCGCCTCGATCTTCAAGGAGCGCGATCTCGACCGTATCCTCAACCGCATCCTCGAAGTGTGCGTGAGCCAGTTCAATTTCTCGGCCGGCACGATCGTGCTGCGCGATTCGGAACGCAACGTGTTCGTGCGGCGGGCCGCATTGGGATATCCGTCGACGGTGATCGGCCAAGAGATCTCCGAAGCCGACATGCACGCCTCGATGTCGCCGCGCGCGCGCGTGCGCGACACGTACTACTACTCGCCGATGGAGCTCAACATCGGCGGCGGCGTGATCCGCAACCCACAGCTCTCGCAGCTGCCGCGCGGGGCGCCGGGCGAGTGGCACGAAGATGACCTGTTGATCTTCCCGTTCTTCGATTCCGATGGCACGCTCATCGGCGTGCTGTCGCCCGACGAGCCGCGCGACCACATGGTGCCCGACGAAGACACCGTGCGTACGATCGAGGTCTTCGCCCAATTGACCAGCGTGGCGGTGCAGGGCGCCCAGCTGCGCGAAGCCGCCAGCCGCGCCGCGGTCCCGCGCTAGCCCGTCCGTACCCCGTAAGTTCAAATAATCTTCACATGGCAAGGCCGTCGCCTTGCTATCATGACGCCCATGAGCGATGAGCGCAAGGACCAGCCGCTCCCGGCGACCGGTCTGTTCGTAACGGCGTTAGGCATCTTCTTGGTCATCGTCTGGGTGCTGATGTTCGAGCTGATGAAGTCGAGGTGGTGAGGATGCACGTCCACCGTCTCGAGCGCATCTGGATGACGTTCGGCATCGTCGCACTAGTCATCTTCCTTGGCGTGCTCGGCACCGCGGCGATCAGCGAAGGCATTGTGCCGCCCAGCCACATCCAGACGATCGATCCCACCAAAGTCGTCACGACGCCGCCGTTCAACAATCCCGGTCTGCGCAAGATCGGCGAGAATGAGTACGAGGCGTACATCCTCGCGCAGTATCCCGCGTTCACGCCGCATGAGATCAGCATCCCCGCCGGCGCGAAGGTGACGTTTTTCACCACCAGCTCGGACGTCGTGCACGGCTTTTTCATCACGAACACGGACGTCAACCTGATGGTCGTGCCTGGCTGGGTCAGCACCGCGACGCACGTCTTCCGCTCGCCGGGCCAGTACCTGCTGTTGTGCAACGAGTATTGCGGCCGCGAGCATCACTACATGTACGGCACCATCGAGGTGCGCTGACGATGGCCATGACGCACGTGGAGCGCGAGAACCAGCTGCCGCTCGCGTACGTCTACACCGCGACCGGTGCGCTCGTCATCGGCGCGGTGTTCGGGCTGCTGCAGTCGTACTCGCGCGCGAAGGCATTCACCGCGCCCGCGTGGTTCGACTATTATCGGATGCTCACCGCGCACGGCGTCCTGATGGCGATCGTCTTCACGACTTTCTTCATCTGCGGGCTCGCGCTGTTCATGGTCTACCGCGCGGTGCCGCGCGAACGCTCGCTGCGTCTCGGCTGGTCGGGATACGTGCTCATGTTGTTCGGCACGCTGCTGGCGACGTGGGCGATCCTGTCGGGCAACGCGTCGGTGCTGTACACCTTCTACGCGCCGCTCAAGGCGCACCCCGCGTTCTACATCGGCGCGACGATCCTCGTGGTGGCTACATGGTTTGTCCTTGCCGAGGTGCTGGAGAACGTCGCGTACTTCCGGCGCACGCAACCAGGCGCACGGCTGCCGCTGGTCGTGCACGGCGTCACGTGCACGTTCGTGATGTGGTTTATCGCGACGCTCGGCGTCGCGGCCGAGATGCTCATCTACTTGATCCCGTGGTCGCTGAACTGGGTCCCGACGGTCAACGTCATGATGACCCGCATGCTGTTCTGGTATTTCGGCCACCCGCTCGTCTATTTCTGGATCATGGGCGCCTACCTGATCTGGTACAACGTCGTGCCGGTCTTCTACGGAGGCAAGGTCTTCAGCGACGGATTGACGCGGCTCGCGTTCCTGCTGCTGCTCATCCTGTCGACTCCGGTGGGCATACATCACGAATTCATGGAGCCGGGCATTTCGGCGGGCTGGAAGTGGGTGCACACGATGACGACCTACGGCGTCGTCATCCCATCCATCATGACGGCATTCGCCATCTTCGCGTCATTCGAGATGTCCGCGCGCGCCAAAGGCCAGCCCGGATTCATCGGCGTGATCCGCTCGCTGCCCTGGGGCAACCCAGCGTTCTCCGGCGCGGCGCTCGGGATGCTGCTGTTCATCTTCGGCGGCGCCGGCGGCGTCGTGAACGCCTCGTATAGCATCGACGCCCTCGTGCACAACACGATGTGGATCGTCGGACACTTCCACGTCACAGTGGGCGGACCGGTCGCGCTGACGTTCGTCGGCGCCGCCTACTGGCTGGTGCCGGCGCTGACCGGCCGCAAGCTGTGGGCGCCCAAACTCGCGCTCGCGCAGACCTGGGCATGGTTCATCGGCATGCTTGTGATGTCGACCGGTATGCACTGGGCGGGCATTCTCGGCTCGCCACGGCGCACAGACGATGTCACGTATTTCGGTGTCGCGGCGGCCCACGCATGGATGCCGGAGATGATCGCGGCCGCAGTGGGCGGCACGATCCTGTTCATCAGCATCCTGATGTTCGTGATGGTCGCGATCGGCACGCGCTTCTCGAGCGAGGTCAACGACCAACCAGTCGCATTTGCGGAATCCGAGCCGGAAAGTGCGCCTCCGCCCGCCGCATTCGATCGCATCTACGCGTGGGGTGCGGCAGCCATCGTGCTCGCGGTGCTCGCGTACATCGGTCCGATCCATGAGCTCGTGTCGCTGCACCCCTACGGTGCGCCCGGCGAACGCACATGGTAGACGCGCTGACTCGCCTGAGCGGCCACTAGCGCGAGGGCAGTCGCCGGCGCCTCACCGCACGGCGAATCGTCGGGATATTCTGACTTCGCCGCTCCTCCGCGGCTTTCGCCGCCTCAGAGGGTTCGGCTTTCGGCGCTGCCCTAGCGCCTAGAGGGCCGCGACATCGCTGAGCGGACCAAGCCAAAAGCCGAGGCGTTGGCGAGTGGAAGAAGAAATCCCCATACTGATATGAGCGAAACATCAGTCGCTTGGACCGCCATGCCCTACCGCGCACCGGTTGTTGACGCGACAGGCACCCTAATTGGCACGGCCGAGTCGCTCATGGCAGATGAGGCCGAAGACATCTTCCACGGTATCGCCGTCAAACTGACGAGGGGCGGACGACTTGTTGAAATAGCGGCCGCTCAAATCAACCGTGTCACCGATCAGCGCGTGTACACCACAATAGCGCCAGATCAGGTCGCCGATTTGCCGGCGTATCGTGACGAGCAGTGGTTTCATCTCGGGTGGGGCGGGCTCTTCCAGAGACATCCGATGTGGAAGAAGGGGTAGGCATATTCAGGCGGCTCGACCCGCAGTGAAATGCCTCCTCCCGGCCCCGCTTTTGGCCGGACCGGCCGATCCACCTCATCCCAACTTCGTGCCCCGGGTGAATCAGGGTGCCACTCTGATCGCTTGGCGGTCAGGCATGTCCCAGTGATGAGAGCTTAGTCGCAGCCTTCACACCCCTTCCTACCCGCTTCACGTTCCGGTCATCTCAAAGCCGGCGGCCCCTGCGAAAATGCTTGCTAGGAGGTACGCGTCATGGGTTCATCGATTTCGCGCCTATTCGCGGCGTTTGCCGGAGTGACCGTTCTGATGATTGCGGCACCGGCGTTCGCGCATCCGACGGTCGACATCGTCGCCTCGAACTGGAAGTTCACGCCGGGCACCATCGAGATGCATGTCGGCGAGACCACGGTCATGCATATCACATCCAGCGGCGGCGTGCATGGGATCCAATCGGACGATCTCGGCATCGCGCAGACGACGATCAAACCGGGCGAGTTTGTGGATGTCAGCGTCACACCGAAGAAAGCGGGGACGTATGTGATCCACTGCAGCATCCCGTGCGGCGGGGGGCACGGCGATATGACGCTGACCGTCGAGGTCAAGCCGTGAACGCGGAGATGCGGGGGACCGTCAAAGCGACGGTCCTCATCGTCGGCGGCGCGCTGGCGATCGGCTTCGTGATCGAGAGCATGAAGCCGACGCAGGCGATGCCCCCGTTCGCGCAGGCGTACGGCATCAACTGCGAGGTCTGCCACGAGAACATACCCGCGCTCAACGCCTACGGACGGTACGTGCAGCGCACGGGCTACTCATCACTCGACCCAAGCGTGATCCACAGCGTCAACCCGATCTGGGTGCAAGAAGCGGCGACCTGGGACACGCAGAGCGCGATCTATCCGAACAAGATCATCTTCGGGAACCTCAACGTCCAGGCAGCCGGCTATATCGGCAGCGACGTCACCGTTCACGCGCAGCAATGGATCGTCTCCGGCAACGAGCCGGGCTTCACCGATACGCTCTGGCTGACGTACAACAATCTCCTGCACCGAGACGCCCACTTGACGGTCGGCAAACTCGAAGTGCCGGCGCCGTCACCGTTCAGCATGTGGTTCGAGCTATCGCCCTTCGCGCCGCCGAACATCACGGTCGGCGAGCACGTATGGGAGTTGCAATCGAACCGCTGGGGAGCGAAGATGGACTACGTCCGTCCGGGCTACGTCATCGAAGCTGGCTACGGGGGCCCTGGCGGAGATCTCAACACGGCGTTCGATTTCACGACGCCGACCGACAAGACGTTCCAGTACCGCGTTGCGTATGCGCGCCCCGACAAACCGATCGAAGCGGGCGTCTATGGCGCGACGGGTTCCTGGCCGCTGTCGGACGGAACCTACGACCAGTACTCGTCCGTCACGCCGTACCTGGAGATCGATCCGCAGCACGGCATGCCCGGCCTGTTCGCGATGTGGGCCACCAACCACGACGGCAACGCGGCGGCCGGCGTCGGACCGGTAAACTCCGGCGGATACACGGTCGACGTCTACGAGCCGTTCGCCGGCAGCAAGGTCATGCTTGGAGCGCGCTACGAGGGCACCTACGATGGGCTCGGCGACGTCTTCCACTACGGGTACGTCGATCTCGGCGCGATGCTGTCACGCCACGTCGCGTCCAATAACGCAAACGCCCTGATGCTGAACATGGAAGTGAACATGGTCAGCGGTTCGACCGCACCTGGCTGGCGGGCGCAGCTGCAATGGAACACGACGGTGGGCAACCTGAGAGGCCTGTCGCGCGGGCCGTAGGCCGTACCGCGCGCGGGCGACCATGCGGCACAGACACGCTCGGCCGTTGCCCCGGAAAGGACCGGTGCGCCGGCCGAGCGCGTTTAGGAAGAGCCTCGCGAGCGAGCGCCCAAGACGCCTAGGATGATCCGCATCTTCCGATATCACGATCATCCGCGAATACGCCTGCAGACTACGCTCGCGCGGCATATCATCGCGATCGGGATCGTCATCGCGCTGGCGGTCGTGATGACGCTCGTCATCATCCACTTCGTCAATCCGAACAACGCATTCGATATCACGCGCATATCGGCGCGCGAGGTGATCACCGCCACGATCAACACGCTGTTCCGGATGTTCTTGGCGTACGTCTTGTCGCTCGTCGTCTCCGTGCCGCTCGCGCTGCTCATCGCTAGCACGCCGCAGATGCAGCGCATCCTGCTGCCCATCGCCGACGTGGTGCAATCCGTGCCCGTGCTCGCGTTCTTTCCGATCGTGGTGGTCTTCTTCACCGCCTACGGCGCATTCGAGGCCGCGGCGATCTTCGTGATCTTCCTGACGATGATCTGGAACATCGTGTTCCCGGTGATCGGCGGACTGCAGACGATCCCGGACGACATCAACTCCGCAGCGTTCGTCTTCAACGTGAAAGGTCTCGCCAAGTTCTGGTACATCACGCTGCCGGCGATCTTCCCGTTCGTCGTCACGGGCTCGCTGTTGGCCTGGGCACAGGGTTGGACGGTGGTGATCGTCGCCGAGGTGCTGCACACCTACATCCCCAACGGCACCACCTCACAAGATCTGCTGGGCTTGGGAAGCCTCCTCGTCGACTCGAACGCGCAAGGGAAGACGGCGGTGTTCGTGGCCGCGCTGGCTGCGATGATCGTCCTCGTCGCGTTGATCAACGTGCTGGTCTGGCAGCCGCTTCTGCGCATGGCGCAGCGCTACAGGTTCGATTGACATGGCCGCACCCGTCCAGCTCATCCACGTCTTCAAGTCCTATGTGGATCCGCCGGTCTACATCGTCGACGATTTCTCGCTCTCGATCAACGAAAACGAATTCTTCTGCCTGGTCGGACCGTCTGGTTGCGGCAAGTCGACCGTGCTCAAGCTCATCGCCGGGATCTTGACGCCGACGAAAGGCGAGCTCGTGCGGCCGGCCCGCGTCGGCATGGTGTTCCAATCGTATGCCCTCTTGCCATGGCTTACCGTACAGGGCAATATCGAGTTCGCCGCGCGCATGCAGGGCTTCGACTCCGACAAGGTCGATGCGGTGACGCAGCGATATCTCAAGATGGTGCATTTGGAGGGATACGCCGCACGCTACCCGCGCGAGCTCTCGGGCGGTCAACGCCAACGCGTCGGCATCGCGCGAGCCTTAGCGATCGAAGAAGAGGTCTTGCTGCTCGACGAGCCGTTCTCCGCGCTCGACCCGGTGATCGTCGACGAACTCCATCAGAATCTGCTCGAGATCTGGAAGGCGACGAACAAGACCATCATCATGATCTCCCACCATTTCGAAGAGGCCGTCCTGCTCGCCGACCGCATCGGCGTCATGTGCGACGGCGCGCTCAAGGAGATCATCGATGTGAGCCTGCCGCGGCCGCGCACGGAGGAGCAAGCGCCGTTCATGCTCGAGGTCAAGAAGCTGCGCAGCTGTTTGACGCCGGCCCCCTAAGCGCATGATGCCGGCAGATCCAGCGAAGCGAGCGCCCTCCGAGCCCGTCCATGACGTCGCGCGCGTGCGCCCGGAGCCGCTTGCGGTCTTGTTCGAGCCGGCGTCGGCCCACAAGGCATTACGACGCCGCGTTGCGCGCGCTGTACGAGACGCCCATCGAGGAAGAGGAAGCGGAGATCGGCTCGGATTCAGGAGCGCGTTCGAGGGCGCCGGCTCGATGGTCAATGTGTCGCTTGACCTTTCCGCCGGCGCTGCGCGCGCGCTGGTCTAGTTTTCCTCCGCGAGGATCTTGTAGATCTTCTTGCGCGCTTCGTCGACGATAGCGCGGACTTGTTCGCGCACTTTTGGGTTTTCGTGCATGATGCCTTGGCCGGCTGCGGCGATGAACTTCTTCGCGGAGTCGCGGATCGCGCTCCAGTTGCGCTCATCGTCGTCGCCTTCATCGGCGGTTTCTTCAGTTCTGCGCTGTGAGAGCAGCGTGCGGCCGGCTTCCGTGATGGTGTAGACGCGCTTGCCGTCGGCCTGTTCGGACGTGACGAATCCGCCGTCTTCGAGCATCTGCAGCGTCGGGTAGATCGAACCGGGGCTTGGCCGGTACCGTCCCTCCTGCTGCTGCTCGAGCGACTGAATGATATCGTATCCATGCATCGGCTTTTCGCTCAAGGCCGCGAGCACGATGAATTTCATGTCGCCGCGCCGCGCCCGGCGCTCGTTGGCGCCCTCGAAAATCCCGTGCGGGAAGCGCCGGCCGCGCAGCCACATGCCCCAGTGGCGCCAACGCGGGAATTCGTCGTCGTCGTCGTGTTTGTGTCGGTGGCGGAATTTCATAAACATCATGTCGTGACTGTATCACGATATATCGCGAGTGTCAAGACCTCGTTTCGGAGATCAGGCCGCCGGCGCTTTGACGATAAGCACGGGCGTCTTGCAGTGGCGCAGCACGCCCTCGGCCACCGAGCCAAGCACAAGACGGGTCAGCCCTCCCCGGCCGTGGCTTCCGATGACGATCAGATCTGCGCCGGACTGTTGCGCCATACTCACGATACACGGCACGCAGTCGCCTTCGAGAAGCTGCGAGGCGGCCTTCACTCCCGCCGTCTGCGCCTTGCTCACGGCATCGGCGAGCATCTGCTTGCCTGCCGCCCGCAGCGCGTCGATCGCGGGTGCGGGATCCGCGAACCCCTGACCGGGCATGACCGAGGCAAGGATCTTGTTGGTCTCGATGACGTTGACGAACGTCAGCGCCGCCTTCTGATCCGCGGCAAGCCGCAACGCGAGCGCGGTGGCCGCGTCCGAGGGCTCAGAGCCGTCGACCGGTACGAACAGCGATGTGAACACTGGCATATCGTTCTCCTATGCGCTCGCGCGTTCCATGACGAGCGCGCACTGTCTGGCGATTTCCCACGTCTCGCGGGCGCGGACGATCAACGTCCGCGCGCTCGCCGAGCGGGCGGACACATCGCAGTCGGGTTGCGCGCGCGCATCGAGCTCGTCGTCGAGCGCGATGCCCAAGAACTCGAGACCGGAGCAGACCGCGCGGCGCACGGGATGCGCGTTTTCCCCGATGCCGCCCGTGAACACCAGCGCGTCGATTCCGCCCAAACTCGCGGCCATCGCGCCGATCCCGCTGCGCACGCGGTGCACGAACACGTCAAATGCGAGCGTCGCGCCAGGATGTCCCGCCTCGGCCGTTTCGATGATCTCGCGCATGTCGCCGGACAGGCCCGAGATTCCCTTCAATCCGGATTCCTCGTTGAGCACGCGGCGCAGCTCGGCGGCATCGTAACGGCCGCGTTCAAGCAGATACAGCATGATGCCCGGGTCGAGCGAGCCGGACCGCTGGCCCATCGCGAGCCCTTCCATCGGCGTCCATCCCATGGTGGTATCGATGCTGGCACCTGCAGCCGTCGCCGCGAGTGAGCAGCCGTTGCCAAGATGGCAGGTGACGATCTTGAGCGCGCGCATCGGTTTGCCGAGCAACTGAGCGCTGCGAGCCGCCGAATAGCCATGGCTGATCCCGTGAAAACCGAGGCGCCGGATCCCCCACACTCGATTCCACGCCGACGGGACCGCGTAGGTCGACGCCGCCAGCGGCATATCGGCGTGATAGGCAGAGTCGCTGACGATGAACTGCTCGGTTCCCGGCCACAAGCGCGCGACCGCATCGACGCCGGCGAGCGCGAGCGCATTGTGCTCCGGCGCGAGCGCTTCGGCCGACTCGATCGCGCGGCGCACCGAGTCGGTGAGCCGCGCAGGCGAGCGCTCGAAGTCGCCGGCATGGACGATGCGATGGACCGCGATGCCCCGCGCGGACACGAGCTCGCCGGCTTCCATCGACGCCAAGAGCCGCCCGGGCGCGTCGATCGTCCGGTCGAGCGACACGTGTGAGTTCGCGTCTTGCTGCGCGTGACCGCGCGAAGTCAATCCAGCGGGGCCTGGGACCCGCTTCCACGCGATCGCGCCTTCCCAGCGCGCTGCTTGCGGCGCGTGCGGCACGGGATCGCCGATCTCGAACAGCGCGGCTTTGAAGCTGCTCGAACCGCCGTCGCATGCCAGAAAGAGATTGCCGCGCGGCGGGCGTTCAGCGCGACGCGGGCACATCGGTCCAGCGCCACTGCGCGACGTTCGGCATGTCGGCGCCATGCTCGACGATGTACGTCGCGTGCGCCGCGAGCTGCTCGTCGAACAGCGCCGCCGCCGATGCGGCCTCGCGGCCCGTGCTGCCGGCTCGCGCAAGCGCGTCGAGCGCGAGGTGGTACCGGCTCATGCGGTTGCGCACGACCATGTCGAAGGGCGTCGTCGTCGTGCCCTCCTCAAGGTAGCCATGGACGTGGAAACGCTGCGGATCCGGCCGCCGGTGGATCAGCTCGTGGATCACGCGAGGATAGCCGTGAAACGCGAACACGACCGGCTCGTGCGAGCCGAACATCGCCTCGAACGCCGCATCGTCCAAGCCGTGCGGGTGCTCGTCGCGCTTCGGCAGCGAGAAGAGGTCGATCACATTGACGACGCGCACCCGCAACGCCGGCACGTAGGCGCGCAGCAGCCAGGCCGCAGCCAATGTCTCCAGCGTCGGTACGTCGCCCGCCGCAGCCAGCACGACATCGGGCGTGCGCAGATCGGTGCTCGCCCACTCCCACGTCGAGGCCCCTCGCGCGCTGTGCTCGTTCGCTTCGTCCATCGACAGCCAGACCGGCGCGTGGTTCTTCGCCGCGATGATGAGGTTGACGTAATTCCGGCTGCGCATGCAATGGTCGGCTGCGGCAAGCAGACAGTTCGCGTCCGGCGGCAGATAGGCGCGAACGACCGACGCCTTCTTCGTGACCAGCGTGTCGATGAACCCCGGACCCTGATGGGTGAATCCGTTGTGGTCCTGGCGCCATGCGTGCGACGTCAGCAAGATATTGAGCGAGGGCACAGCCCTGCGCCACGCGATTTCGCCGGCCGCTTTGAGCCATTTGATGTGCTGCGCGACCATCGAGTCGACGATTGTGGCAAACGCCTCGTAACAGGCGAACATCCCATACCGGCCCGACAGCGTGTATCCTTCGAGCCACCCTTCGCACGTCGTCTCGCTGAGGATCTCGAGCACGCGGCCGTCGCGCGAGAGGAATTCGTCGGTTTCGACCAGCGGCCACATAAACGCGCGATCGGTCGCTTGGAAGACGTCCTGCAGGCGATTCGACATCGTTTCGTCCGGACACATCAGCCGGAAGTTGCGCGCTTCGCGATTGAGCCGGAACGTGTCGCGCAAATAGCCCCCGAACACACCGGTCGCCTCGGCCGAAACGCTTCCGCGGGCTGCGATGTCGATGGCGTACGCAGCGGTTTTCGGCAGCTTGAGCGGCGGCGCGTCCTCTCGCCCGCCGTTCGCAGGCGCGGCCATGCC
>JAFAHD010000048.1 GCA_019237415.1 Vulcanimicrobiota bacterium | reverse complement strand
TCCGGCTGCTCCATGGGTTAGATGGATGTTCGATCGGAGTCAAATTGATAAACGAGCGGCTTGCGGCTCTTTTAGCTGGCACCACCCGGTGGACGGGCGGCGCTTACAACATCAGGGGGGCCAAATCCAAGCCTGATGAGGGTCGCTGCGAGTCGGTCGAATTGGGTTCGATCGCTCCAGACGACTTTTTTTATTGACTCCCTTGCGACAAACAAAAAACCGGCTTGCGCCGGCCCCGCTTGTCGTTTGGGACCCACGAATTTATTTGCGTCTGCGCTGTTTAGTTTTCAAAGAACACGACCGACTCACAAGACCCTCGCTGGGTCTTGCCTTCGTGGCCACCAAAAGCCGCGAAAGTCGAGTCACGACGGGTATTCTACCATTCCGCAGGGTGGGCGTCAAACGAAATCGAGTGATATAACACGCATCCACAGATTCCGTCACCGCTATCCACAGAATCCACCGCTCTGGGGGCTCCTTGGACCGTTATTCGGGACGAGGGCAGGCAGAATGCACCCTTCTATCCTGAGTAACGGTCCCGCGCCTCAAAAAGTTCCCGACCGGGTGGGCTCCCGCGTGCAAACAACAATGGCCGCAAACCGTGGCTATCCTTTGTCGAGGCACCCGCAGATCGCCGTGAATCCTTCGCCGAGATTTGCTTCGGACAAGAACGCCGCGCGGCGGTTCTTCGCTTCGAAGTAGGGATAGGTCGCGAGCTCATGGACCGCGCCGATCCACAAATCCTTCGCGCGAAGGATGATGACCGCCGCATTACGCTTTAGTGCCCCGCGGACCAAGTGGAAGCCATACTCTTGAGACGCTAGTCGGGGTGTCTGCGCAGCGCGCACCGATGGATACGGGAAGTACTCAACGCAGAGCAGGGCGTTGGCTACACGTTTGGCATCGTAGAGCTTTGTAAGCGCGGCAACCCTAGTCGCCCAGTACTTGTAGCCGGGGGAGTCATACAGGACCGGATCAAGCCAATAAAACGGGTAGTCCAGAGGCGCGTGAGCCAGGTTCTTGAGATCGTAGTTGTCATACGCTTCGTTGCGCTTCACGTCATCAGGGTCAAAGCCCGGATTGGTTGCCAGTAGGAGAATCGGAGCGTCCGGCCGCCCTAGGTACGGAAGCGGTGGGACTTCCAAGTGAATCATAGTTTCGGGCGCGGCCGACGAGTTGTAGGTCGCAATCGGCGATGCGTCTTCTGGCAACACGAACGGCGGCTGCGCCGGAAGCCGCGTCCATGGGTTATCCATTTCGGCGAACTCCATTAGGTCCCAAGGGCTCGAAGCCAATCAAGGTGGTACCTCCGGATCGGGGCGCGGCGCTCGGCCAACGCTCTATAGTATTCGACCAATCCATTCCAGCCGTCATTGCTGAATGTTCCGCGGGCCCAGCCTAGCTTGTCGCTCTTGAGTTCATTACATGGGACGCAAGCCGACACAAGGTTTTGCGGGTCAGCCCAGGCGCCGCCGAGCGAAACAGGATGAACATGATCAACAGCTGGGTATACGCGGATCGCTGCCGGATGCGTCCGACCAACCGGCATGTGGTGGCCAGAGGGAAAGGGAAACGCTTCCGGACACAACGCTCCAACCAATTCCAGAACGCCGGCGACAACGAGTTTGCGACCACAATACTGGCAGCGCCATCCATCTCGCCTGAGCACGGTTGCTAGCTGGTGCGGCTTGACTGATGGGCGCGGCAAGTGAGGTACGATTGTCCCACACCCGGCTATGATGGCTGGTTTCGGCACGGGATCGTCTTGGCTAAGACTTGCCAACTCTTCGCTTGCTTCCGCTACGCGATTGTCGAGCAGTAAGACAACTGCTCGAGCAATGATCGTCGCGTCCTCATTAATACTCACTTGTTGTGTTAGCTATCAGCCCCGATGGTGGTTTTTTTATGAGGCATGTCGGAGCGGCCTAAGGACATCATTGATAGGCTTCTCACGCACGACTCGCCAGGGGTGGCAACGTTGTCCGCCTCGGGACTTGCGGCCTGCGCGCACTCCGACATCTCGAACTCCAACATTCCGGTCGATAAGGTAATAGAGGCCTTCCGGAGGACGGGGTCGTGCCGACTAACTGCCCGCAGAATTCGGTACGCGGCGAACGGTTGTCATGATTGCCGCTTTTTGCACTAAAGAGGTGAATGTGCATGAGAATAACTCATCGCCTGAGTGGCCAAGCGGCACTAGTGTCATCGTACATCTAAGCGTTCTCTCAGCCCGCCTATGCCGGTGTT
Source organism: Vulcanimicrobiota bacterium (assembly GCA_019237415.1). GTDB lineage: Bacteria > Vulcanimicrobiota > Vulcanimicrobiia > Eremiobacterales > Eremiobacteraceae > JAFAHD01. Next base: position 34,655 of record JAFAHD010000048.1, on the reverse strand, counting down.
CAGACGTAGGCCTGTGCCCATGAAGGACGAGCAGGCTGCAGAGCTAGCTAAATCCTGCGTTACAGCTCTTGTCAAGAACGACCTGAAGGCTGTGGCGTTTACAGATACCCTGCGTCGCGGCCTTCAGAAATGGTTGGACAAGACAGACGGCGGCTTGATGGCACCAGACGGGGTGGATTGGCAAACACTTACAAGCGTTGAAACGTCTCGCTTTCCTGGCCTTGATGCGTTCCTGTTCCGCTTAAAGGCGGACACCCTGCGAGATGTGCTTGTGGGAGTGGACGAAGCGAACCAGGTTACCGTGTTCGGATTTGTTGGTGTGTCTCCTAACGTGGAGTTGCCCGAAGTTTACCGGCGTCTTACGCCTAATAATCCCTGGAGGCTGGCCGCGGGCTTCTCGACCAGACATAACATTGACGGCCTGCTACCTTTCGAAGGGTGCGGCTCTGGTTATAGCACGTACGGCAAGGATGACAAACTCTATTACTTCCATGTTAGCATACCGCCCAAATCTTGGGAAACACTTTCTCTTGAACAACGGGAACAGGCGCTTAACGGCCTTGAAAGCGTGGCTCTCAACAGCTATTGGCTAGCGTCTAAAGAATGCGGAATCAAAGAACAAGTTCACATCACGGTTGTGGAGTCGCAAGATGGACCATTGGGCAACGGATATCGCGTGTACGTTGGCGTCCCACCACAAGCCCAAGCCTTTGCTGAACGGCTCGTCGACATACCCAAATTGCATATGCAATAGAGCGGGGAAAGATGCTTCGGACCGGCTGCAGCCTAGGTGCCGGCGCCGCCACCGATGCGTAGCACGTATTTGAGGATGAAGCGATCGAGCGTGGCCGGCGCCGAGGGCGAACCCCAGTTTGCGTACTCCTCGCTGCCGTCTTGGAAAATATGGTGCAGACCAACTCGCGGAGCAACGGGTCAGATCGGGCTGCGGCTCACAGCCGGACGATTGTTGGCGCCGATTGAGCGGTGCGCGGCATCTGCGGCGAAACGGAGGAGGAGCTCGCGCTCGCGCGCGTTTTTCGTCAGCGAGGCGGCGCGCTCGAACTCGGTGCGCGCCTGATCAAAGCGCCCCATCTTGACAAGTAAGTCTCCCCGTACGGCAGGCAAGAGATAGTATTCTCGAAGTGACGGCTCGTCCATGAGCCCATCCGCGATCTCAAGTCCGGCCGCGGGTCCAAACGCCATCGCGATCGCGACAGCGCGGTTAAGCTCAACGATCGGCGACGGCGCGAGCTCGGCGAGCGCATCGTAGAGCGCGACAATGCGCTGCCAATCCGTCTCTTCTGGAGTACGCGCGCGTGCATGACAGGCGGCAATAGCGGCCTGCAGCGCGTAAGGTCCAAGCGTTCCGCCGAGCGCCTCGGTGCGTTGCAGTGCAGCCAGACCCCGGCGTATGAGAATGTAGTCCCAACGTCCGCGATCTTGGTCGAACAGCCTCACGGCCTCGCCCGACTTGCCAGTTCGCGCTCTCATCCGTGATGCTTGAATTTCCATGAGAGCGGCGAGACCATGCGCTTCTGGCTCCTTTGGCGCGAGCTCCGCCAGAATTCGTCCCAAGCGGAGCGCGTCTTCGCATAGCCCCGGCCTCATCCAATCGTCACCGGCCGTCGCCGCATAACCCTCGTTGAATATCAAGTAGATGACTTCGAGCACTGATTGCAGTCTAGCCGCGCGGTCCCCACCGTCCGGAACCTCGAACGGAACGCGCGCCTCCGCTAGCGTGCGCTTAGCACGAACGATGCGCTGCGCGATAGTCGCAGCGGGGACGAGAAACGCGCGCGCGATCTCCTCGGTGGTCAAACCTCCGAGCAGGCGCAGCGTGAGAGCAACGCGAGCTTCTCGAGTTAGAACCGGATGGCAGGCGGTGAAGATGAGCCGCAGCAAGTCGTCACCGCATCCATTACTTACGTCGTCGTCGAGGCCGGGATCGGAGAGGGCCTGTCGAACCTCGAGATCGCGAACCAACTCTTCATGCTTGCGTTCGAAACGTTTGTCACGACGAAAACGGTCGATCGCGCGGCGCTTGGCGGTCAACATGAGCCAGGCGCCCGGTTTGCGAGGTATGCCGGACTCGGGCCACTGCTCGAGCGCCGCAACGAGTGCATCTTGCGCCAGCTCTTCGGCAACCCCGACGTCCCGTACGATCCGCGCGAGACCGGCAATCAGCTTTGCGGACTCGATTCTCCAGACTGCCTCGACGGCGGCGTGCGTGTCCCCTTCTGGCACGGTAACGCTAGGGACCGCGTCGCGCATTCTCGGCCAGTCTTCCGTCCATGCGCTCTTCGTTCTTCTTGAGCTCCTTGCTCGCGTCGTCACCGAAGTCGGACGCTTCAAACACCTGGCGGAGCTCGAGCTCAACGCCGCCGTCGAAGAGCGGCGCGCGCTTCATCCACTCGATCGCCTCTTCCTTCGACTTGGTTTGGATGATCCAAAATCCGGCCACGAGCTCTTTCGACTCCGTGAAGGGACCGTCGATGACCGTGCGCTTCGTTCCCGAGAACCTGATCCGCGCGCCCTTTGAACTGGGGTGGAGTCCTTCGCCTGCCAGCATGACCCCGGCCTTTGCCAGCTCTTCATTGAACTTGCCCATCTCGGCCAATTCCTCGGCGGTCGGAAGGATGCCGGCCTCAGTGTCCTTGTTGGCCGGAACGATGACCATGAACCTCATGAGATTCTCCTTTACGATTTAGAGTTGAAGCGTCGCCCCGAGCTATTCGCCTTGCTGGCTGTGCTTCTACCCTCACGTCGAACGGACTAAGGCATTTTCGACACCTGAGGTGGGTTTTCAGGCGACTGATTCCTGTGAGGCTTTGGGGTTGAACGAGGCGCAGACTGAGGCGCTAAGCGCTTGGTTCGGACCGGCTATCTCCAGGTGCCGGCGCCGCCGCCGATGCGTAGCACGTATTTGAGGATGAAGCGATCGAGCGTGGCCGGCGCGGAGGGCGAACCCCAGTTTGCGTACACCTCGCTGCCGTTTGCAAATATGCGGTGCAGACCGCCCGCGAAGTTCACTCCCGCTTGCGCGACAAGGAAAACCGCACAGGTCCGAGCCGTAGCCGGACCATCTATACTGGATGACGCAAAACCCCGGATTGGCCTACTGGGGGCGGCCCAAGCCGACTGGTTCATGCGTGTCGTCACGGATCACGACACCGCTCAACGGACCCGCCCGGACGAGTGCGGTTGAGTCGAACACTGCGATCGCCGCAATAAGACAGGCCAGGCTCCCGGAAAGCATTGGGCTAGTGCGTCATGCCGGCACCGGCGGCCGCACCGGGCGTTATGGTTCGCAATGCGGCCTGGGCGGCTTGCGCGGTCGCGGTATCGCCGTGCTGCGTCGCAAGTTGCAGCGCGTGTTGCAACTCGTTCTTGGCCGTCGCGGTCTGCCCCATCTTGAGATGCACGAGCCCAAGATTGAGCAGCGCGACCTGGTTATCTCCCTTGAGCGCCAACGCATTGCTGAACGCCGACGCCGCGCCGTTGAGATTCCCCGACTGCGCGAGGCGACTGCCTTCCGCGGTGAGCTGGCTCGAGAGCGCCGCATTCTGCGCGAGCGTCGTCGTGTTCGTCTGGGTCACCGCCGGATTCACGGCGATGTTCGGGTTGTTGTTCTCGTGCAGCGGTCCCGGGTTCTGGATCGGCATCTGCGGCACTGCGACGTTGTACGGCAATGCGGCCGTCGCGGCGTCGACCTCGAAATTCAGGCCGTTCTGCGGTCCGTTGAGATTCACGGTGCCGTTCCAATTCGACGGTTTGACCTTGAGATAGGAGAGCAGTATCGGCGTGTTCTTCTGGCCGGTCGTTCCAGACGCCGTGCCGGCGACCGTATTCGGCAGCGTGTTCGGCAACGACGAGTACGTGTACTGGCACTGATAGTGATCGCCCATGTCTTGCGGCGCGCCGCTCGACACGGTCTGCGACCCGAACGTATCCGTCGGCGCCGCGCCGAACGAGCTGGGCAGCAGCGTGAGCGGATCGGGTCCGAGCTGCACCGTGTTGCTCAGCTGGATCTTCGAACAATCGGAGATCGAGATGCCGCTCTTCGCCCACGTGATGACGCCGCTGATCGAGGCCGGCCGCGGCGTGTCCGGCAGCACCGGAGCAAGATCGACCACGATCCGATCATTATGATGCCACAGCGCGATGTAGCCGAATTGATTCGCCTGCGAGAGCGGCGTCTGCACGCCGGCGAGCAAGCCATTGATGACCGACGGGTCGAGCTTCTTCGTCGTGTCGATGCTCTGCTGCGCCTTCGTGAGGAAACCGGTCCCGAAGAACCCGTCGAGCGCTTTGAGGACGTCGGCAATCGTGTTTTTCGTCTGCACATTCGCGTTGGAAACGGTGACGGTTAGATTCGTCACCTGCGGTTGCGGCAACGGATTCAGCGTGACGTTGGCCGTCATGTCGTAGGTGACCGAGAAGGCCGGGTCGCCCCACGAGCCGACGTACGGCTGGGTGCTGCTCGCGTCGAACTCGTTGCCGGTCGCCACGAATTGCATCGTGACCTTGGATTTCGTGGCCGGACCCACGATCGAGACCTGGACGCTCGACGCCATCGTGCAGCTCATGTTGTACAGCGAGAAGCCCGAGGCGATCACGTTGGGCTTACCGAGGTCCGACTCCAACTGCGTGCAGATCTGCGCTTTGCCAAGCGCCCACGCTTGGTTGACCGCCTTGTCGAAGAATGTCGGGTCATCGAATGCTTGATTGACCGGATGCAGATCGGGGCTCTTCGGATCCCATGTCTGGACGAGAACCGTCAGGCCCGCACTCGCCGCCGCTGGACGCGGCGAGATCAGCATGGTAGTCACGCAGAGAATCGCGACGAGTGAAAATACCGTCGCGCGAAAAGCGATCAGGTGACGCATCACAGACTCCTCACATGCGTTGCACGTTCGCGAAGGGCTACTCAAGCCGTTCGGCGGCTGCCTAAGACGCTCTTCGTCAGCCTGCCGGACTTACCAATAAGAACGTGGGACACGAGCCGGGAGTTCCCGGCATTCACTTGTTCTTGAGCAGCGCTTCCGCGTGGCGCAGCGCTTCCGCGCTTTGCGCGTCCCCTGCGAGCATACGTGCGATTTCGCCACGGATCTCGTCCTTGCCGTCCAGCCCGCGCGCGGCGATCACCGAGCGGCCCTGCTTCGTCGCCTTCTCCATGACGATGTGACGTTGCGCGAAGGTCGCGATCTGGGCGAGGTGCGTCACGCACAGCACCTGCACGCCTTGCGCGAGTTCCGCGATCCGCTCGCCGACCGCCCTGGCTGCCGCGCCGCCGATGCCTGCGTCGATCTCGTCGAGCACGACGATCGGGTGCGGATCGACTTTCGCGAACGCCATCTTGAGTGCCAGCAGCAATCGTGCCAGCTCGCCGCCCGACGCGCTTTTTGCGATCGCGCGCTCCGGCTCTTTGGGATTTAAGGCCGCCATAAACTCGACTTCATCGCCGCCGGTTGCTGTGATATCGCTGGAGGCCTCGACCACGCACGCGAACGTCGCACCCTTCATATTGAGCCGTTGCAACTCGGCTTCGACTCGTGCCGCCAACTTCGCGGCAGCGTCTTTGCGAAGCCTGGTGAGCGCGCCGGCGGCAGCGCCTAGTTCCGCATCCGTGTGCGCCTGTTGCCCTTCGAGCCGAGCGATTTCGGCCTCGCGGTTTTCCAGCTTGTTCGCCTGCGCTTCAAAACGCTCGCGAGCGGTCATCGCCTCTTCGAGCGAGGGACCGTACTTATGCAGCACCCGCTCGAGCAGCGCGAGCCGGTTCTCGACCTCGTCGAGCTGACCCGGATCAAACGCGCCTTCTTCGCGCAACGCCGCGAGCGCAAAGCTAAGATCTTGCGCGGCGCTCTGCAGACCCTTCGCTTGGTCCGAGAAGTCGCGCAGCGACGACGCGTACGCCGAGATGCCGCCGAGCGCTGATGAAGCGCGGCCTAGCTGCGCCGTCGCGCCGCGGTCTACATCGTCGATCGCATCGATCGCGGTCTCCACCGCCTGCGCGATCTTCGCGGCGTGTGCGAGCATGGAGCGGCGTTCGCGCAACGACTCCATCTCGCCGGGTTCGAGCTTCGCATCGCGGATCTCCGCGGCGGCAAACCTGGCATCCTCGAGCGCGCGCAGTGATTGATCGCCCGACGTGCGCAACTCGTGCAGCTCGCGAGCAAGCGCACGCGACGCGGTGACCAGCGCCGCGACCTCATCACGCTTGGTGAGCGCATCCTCTCCGGCATACGCGTCGAGCATGTCGAGGTGCGCGGCCGGTTGCAACAACTTCTGGTGCTCGTGCTGTCCGACGACATCGAGCATGATGTCCGCCAGTTCGCGCAGCTGGCCCGCGGTCACCGGCTTGCCGTTCACGCGCGCAGACGACCGCCCGGAGGCCGAGTACTCGCGGCTCAGCACGAGCGCGTCGTCTTCTGCTTCGAGCGCGTTCTCTTTGAGCCACGCAAGCGCCGTCGCATTCGGCTGCACTTCTGCGAACACCGTCGCCTTGTCGGCACCCGAGCGCACGACATCTGCCCCGGCGCGTTCGCCGAACACGAATCCCAGCGCATCGATCACCATGGACTTGCCGCCGCCCGTCTCACCGGTGAAGGCGTTGAGCCCCGGCTCAAGGTCGACCGACGTGAGATCGATGAGGCCGAAACCCTGAACGGTCAGCGAGCGCAGCATCGCGCTCGTCATTCGATGGAACGCTTGATGGACGCACCCCAGTGCAGCTTACGCTCAAGCATCACGAAGAAATGACGCTCGTCGAGCCGTACGAACTTCACCGGGTGCGCAGCGCGCTTGATCTCCACGACCGATCCCGGCGGAACATCCACTTCGCGTTTGCCGTCGACGTAGAGATTGGCGCCGCGCTCATCCTTGGGCACCTCGATGTTGATGACTTCGGACGCGCTCACGACGAGCGGCCGGGAGAACAGCGTGTGCGGGTTGATGGGCGCGATGCCGAACGCGTCGAGCCCCGGCGCCATGATCGGACCACCCGCGGAGAGGAAGTATGCGGTCGATCCGGTCGGGCTCGCGACCACGATGCCGTCCGCGGGGATGTTCGCGACGAGCCTGCCGCCGATCGAGATGCCGAGCGTCATGAGGTTGCCGTGGTTGCTGCGGTCGAGAAAGATGTCGTTGAGCGCGAAGAAATGCTGTCCAACGCCGGCGACGCTCGCGTCCAACGCTGTCCGGTCTTCGGTCTTGAATCCATGCCGCAGCAGCCGCGGGATGACGGCCTCGAAGTCCTTGCGCTCGATCTGCGTGAGAAACCCCATGCGGCCGAAGTCGACGCCGATGATCGGCACGTCGAACGCCGCGGCGATGTGCGCTGCGCGCAGCAGCGTGCCATCGCCGCCTAGCGACACGAGTAATCCAGCGGATTTCGGGAAGCCCGATGCAGCCGCGCCGTTGAGACGCAACGCTGATGCTTGCGGCTCGCCGACCTGCAGCGCGACGCCCAGCTCTGCAGCGATTCCGGCGATGGTTTTCGCGGCGTCGACGGCCTCGTGGCGCTCGGTATCGACGTAGAGCGCGAGGTTCGCAACAGCCAGATGCTCGCCGGCCTTCATCGCAGGAGCGTTTCGTGGGCCTTTTCGACAACCCCCGCATTGTCGAACGGCAGCGCGTTCAGTGGACGCGCTCCTACATCGGCTCGGCACGCGCCGAGCAAGAACTCGATGTTTCCCGCTGGGCCGAGCAGCGGCGAAAACGTGAGCTTCTGCGGCGAGAGCCCTGCGCGCGCAAAGGACGCCGCCACGCGCTCGATCGCTTGCGCCTGCGTCTGCTGGTCGCGCACGACGCCGCCGCGCGACACGTTGCCGCGGCCAGCTTCGAACTGGGGCTTCACAAGCACGACGCATCGCGCGCCCGGCTCGAGCATCGCGGTGAGCGCAGGCGCGATCGCGGTGAGCGAGATGAACGACACATCCGCAGTTGCGAATCCGAACGGGCCTCCGAGTTCCTGCGCCGTGGCGTGGCGGAAGTTGCAGCGCTCGAACAGCCGAACGCGCGGGTCGTTGCGCAGCGACCACGCGATCTGCCCGTAACCGACGTCCACCGCCGTCACGGAGACGGCGCCGCGCTGCAACAGGCAATCCGTGAATCCGCCTGTCGACGCGCCGACATCCAGACAGCGCAGGCCGTCCGGCGACCAGTCGAACTCGTCCAGAGCGCGCTCCAGCTTGGCACCGCCACGGCCGACGTAGCGCGCATCATCCTCGACGACGAGCACGGCGTCCGGCGGCACGAACTCGCCCGCCTTGCGGTGCGGCTCGCCGCCGAGCTTGACGCGACCGGCTAGGATCAGCGCCTGCGCACGCGCCCGCGAGAGCCCGAACCGCTCCGCGACGACGGCGTCGAGACGGCGCTTGGTCATCTCGGCCGCGCGGGGCTCTCGGTCATTGCGGCGGCGCGTCGCCCGCCAACGCCTCTTTCACTTCGACCTCGGCCCGCGTCAAGAGCGCACGGCAGCGCTTGGCGAGCACATTTCCTTCCTTATATAAGGAAAGCGCCTGCGCGAGGGGCAGATCCCCGTCGTCGAGGCGGGCCACGATGACCTCGAGGCGCGCCAGCGCCTCCTCAAAGGTCGGGCCCTCGTCAGTCTTGCGCTTCTTCTTCGAGGGCGACTCGCCCATCGCGCACCTCCTTGGCAGCGCGTTCCGACGAATGCGCCACGACATCTGCTCTGAGGGAGCCGCTCCGAAGCAGCACGTCGATCTCTTGCCCCAGCCTCGCGCGCCGCGCGTCCGTGAGGACCTGGCCGGAGCCGTCGAAAACGATCGCGTAGCCTCGCGCGAGCGTTTGAAGCGGACCGAGTGCCGTCAGGCCTGCAACCGCACCGGCGAGCCGGCCCCGCCGCTCCTCCTGCGACCGCGCGAACGATTGCCGCAGCGCTCGTTCGGCCTCGCGCGTACGCCGGCGCAAGTCTTCAAGCCGGATCCGCGGATCGTTGCGTTTCAGACCGCTCGAGAGATCGTCGAGCTGCTGCACCGCAGATGCGATGAACAGCCGCATCGTTCGCGCCAACCGCTGGGAAAGCTCAGCGAACCGCTCGACCAATTTCGCCCACTCGCCGGCGACCAGCACGGCAGCCGCGGTCGGGGTGGCGACCCGGCGGTCTGCGACGAGATCGGCGATCGTCACGTCGCCCTCGTGCCCGACCGCGCTGATCACCGGGCGCGCCGACGCGACGATCGCGCGCGCTACGATCTCCGTGTTGAAGGCCCACAGGTCTTCGAGCGATCCGCCGCCGCGCGCGATCACCACAGCATCGACGCCGAGCCGGCCCGCGCGCCTGATCGCCGCCGCCAACGCGGGTGCAGCCGCCTCGCCCTGGACCGGCGCATTGACCAGCGTGATGCGCACGTGCGCACCGCGCGCGCGCGCCGCGGTGATGAAGTCGTGCAGCGCCATGCCGTCGCGGCTCGTGACGATTGCGACCTCGCGCACGAACGGCGGGATGGCGCGCTTGCGCGCGTCGTCGAACAGGCCTTCTACGGCGAGTTTCGCTTTGAGCGCCTCGAACAGGCGGAAGAGACGACCACGTCCGACCGGTACCGCTTCGAGCACGCTGAGCTGATACTCGCTGCGCTTCGCATACGATCGTACGTCGGCGACGACCTCGAGGGCCGCGCCGTCGCGCGCAACGTCGGCGATGTACGAGGCCGCTTCGCTGGTCGCCCAGCAGACGCAGCGCACGACCGAGTACTGGTCCTTGAGATCGAAATACGTATGGCCGCTCGCCGCGGCGAAGTGCGCACCCGAAACTTCGCCGTGCACGCGAACCGGCGACGGGAACGATGCCTGCAGCGCGCCTTCGACCGCTCGCGCGAACTGCGAAACGGTCAGCGGCGCGGCGCTAAGGAGAAGCGGCAGGTTGAGCACTGGCGGTCGGATTTGGAGCGGCGGATGGCGCCGGTGTCGGTGAGCTTGGCGGCGGCGCCTGCAGATCCGTGTTCTGGCTGCTTACCGCAGGCGGGGGCGGCGATGCTTTCGGCACGTAACACGTGGCAAGCGGCGCGGTGCCCGGCAAGAAATATTCCGTTCGTCCCCCGGACCCGGCCGGCGCGCGGTAATTGCCGGCCGCGCACAGGTGCACTTCTTCGACGTCCGGCGGCATGACGAAGTCCTCGGTCTTCACGCCGACGAGCGCTTGTTTCATGAAGTTGGCCCACGTGCGCGCCGGAACGTTGCCGCCATAGGATTCGTACATCGGCGTGTAGTCGTCGTTGCCGACCCAGACCGCCGCGGCGAGCTGCGGCACGAATCCCACGAACCACGCATCGCGAAAGCTCGACGTCGTACCGGTCTTACCGGCGGCCGGACGCCCGATAATCGCGTTGGGATAGCCCGTGCCTTCTTTGATGACGCTTTCCATCAAGCTGGTCATGATGTACGCCGTGCCCGACGCCATTGCGACGCTGCGCTTCGGGTAGCGGCTGTCGAGCACGATGGCGCCGTACCGGTCGGTCACATAGCGGATCGCGGTCGGCGGTGTGTAGACGCCGCCGGCGGCGATCGTCGAATATCCGGACACCATGTCGAGCGGAGAGACGGTGGCCGTGCCGAGCGCAAGCGACAAATCGGCCTCGAGATCTTCGGTGATGCCCATCGCGTGCGCGTACTGCACGACATTGTCGATCCCGATGTCGTACGCGAGTTTCACGGCGACGATATTGCGCGACAACGCGAACGCCTTGCGCAGCGTCATCGAGCCGAGGAAGCGGTGATCGTCATCCGACGGGCTATACGACGTGCCGTCACCCGCCGGATACGTCACCGGCGAGTCGGAATAGATCGAACTGACCGGCGTGCCGCGGTCGACCGCCGTCGAATAGACGAAGCCCTTGAACGAAGAGCCCGGCTGGCGGCGCGCTTGCCACGCGCGGTTGAACTGGTTCTTCGCCGAGAAGCCGACGCCGCCGATCATGGCGAGGATCTCGCCCGTGCGGGGATCTTCTGCCACGAGCGCTCCCTCGTGCATGCCGTAGCCTTCTTTGCGACCCTGCTCCACGAGCTGCGTGACGGATCGTTGCGCGATGCGCTCGAGCTTCGGATCGAGCGTCGTGTACACGGTCAGCCCGCCGTGAAGCATCTGATCGGTGCCGAGGTTCTTCTCGAGTTGGGCGATGACGTACGTCGTGAAGTACGGATACTTGTACGCCTCGACGCCCGGCGGCGCGGCTGCGACATACTTGAGCGGCGTATCGGCTGCCGCTGACGCTTGAGCCGGCGTGATCTCCCCGAGCAGCACCATCCGATCGAGCACCCTGCGTTGCCGATCTTTGGCGGCCGATTCGTCGACGTACGGCGAGTAGACCGATGGCGCGGCGACGACGCCCGCGAGCATCGCCGCTTCAGGTAACGTGAGTTTGGACGCGTCCTTGCCGAAATACGCCTGGCTCGCGGCCTGCACGCCGTACGCACCCGCGCCGAAGTAGATCAGATTGAGGTACCGCTCGAGGATCTCGTCTTTCGTGTAGTAACGCTCCAGCTCGATCGCGAGCAGCGCCTCTTGCACCTTACGCGCGAACGTCCGGTTGCGGTTGAGGAACAGCGTGCGCGCGAGCTGCTGCGTGATCGTGCTCGCGCCTTGGATCTGCTCGTGTTTGAAGTCGGCCACGGCGGCGCGCACGATGCCGCGCAGATCGACGCCGCGGTGCTCGTAGAAGCGCTCGTCCTCGCTGGCGACGATCGCCTGCTTCATCTCGGTCGAGATGCCCGTGATCGGCACGTAGACGCGGTTCATGTCGTATAGCCGCGCGAGCACGGTGCCGTCGCGCGCCAAGATGCGCGTCGTCGTCGTGCCCGAGTCGGCTTCCGACAGCCGGTCGACGTCCGGCAGATTTTGGCCGAACGCAGTTTCGATCGCGATCGCGCCGGCGATGATCGCCGCCAGCACGAAGAGCGACACACCGATGACGATCAGCGCGATCGTCCGCAGCGAGCGCATGGTGCGCGCCCGGCGCAGCGCGCGCAAGATCCAGGGATTCATGCTTTCACGCCGGGCGGCGGCGTCTTCGCGAGCGCATCAAGCACGCCGTTGACGAACGCTCCGCTCTGTTCGGTCGACAACCGGCGGGCGAGTTCGACGGCGTGATTGATGATCTCCGTGGTCTGCGCGTTCGGCCGGTAGCGCAGCTCCCAGGCGGCCAGATCGAGGACCAGGCGATCCACGCCCGAGAGGCGTTCGATCGTCCAACGCTCGAGTAGCGGCGCGATCTGCTCCTGCAGCTCGTCTTTGCGCGCGATCGTGCCGCGCACGAGCTGCTCGACGAGCACCCAATCCGTCGCGCGCGGCGCATCCGCTCGCGCGTCCATCGCCGGCAAGACCGCTTCGTAGGGATCTTCGCCTGCCGCCTCGTCGCCCCGGCCGAACACGCCGATGCCTTCGCGCGCTTGGCGCAGCGCTTCATCGATCGGCGCTTTGCCGATGTCGACCGCGTAAAGCACTTCGAGTGCGATGCGATGCTCGCGGCGCTCTTTGGCCATCGCCGGTCAGCTCACCGCGGCAGGCTGCAAGAGATACTCGCGCAGCCAGGTCACCCAGGTCCGCCCCGCTTCGAACGGCGCGGAGGCGAGGATGCGCTCGTGCAACGCGATCGTCGTCGCGACGCCGTGGATCTCGGTCTCATCGAGCGCCCGGCGCATGCGCGCGATCGCGCTCGGCCGGTCGCGATCGACGGCGATGATCTTGGCGAGCATCGAGTCGTAATACGGCGGAACGTCTGCGCCTGAGTAGATCGCGCTATCGACGCGGATGCCCGGGCCGCCCGGCAGCACCACCGTGCCGAGCTTGCCGGATGCCGGCCGAAAGCCGCTGTCGACGTCCTCAGCATTGATGCGGCATTCGATCGCATGTCCGCGGGGGCGTATGTCTTCTTGCCGCACAGTCAGCCGTTCGCCGGCTGCGATGCGCACTTGCCAGCGCACAAGATCGATGCCGTAGACCGCTTCGGTGACCGGATGCTCGACTTGGACGCGCGTGTTCATCTCCATGAAATAGAAGCGGCCGTCAGGCGCGACGAGGAACTCGAGGGTTCCCGCGTTTGCGTAGTCGACGGCGCGCGCTGCCTTCACCGCCGCAGCGCACAGCTGCGAGCGGATCTCGGGATCGAGATTCGGCGCCGGTGCTTCTTCGAGCAGTTTCTGATGGCCGGGCTTTTGAATCGAGCAGTCGCGTTCGCCTACGTGGATGACGTGACCGAACTCGTCGCCGAGCACCTGCACCTCGACATGGCGCGGCCGCTCCAACAGCTTCTCGATGTACACGCGGCCGTCGCCGAACGCGGCGTGCGCCTCGCCGCTCGCGGCGGCCAGTCCGGCCGCCAGATCTGCCTCGCGGCCGACGATGCGCATGCCCTTGCCGCCGCCGCCGGCTGTCGCCTTGATCAAGACCGGGTAGCCTGCGTCCGCGCCGAAGCGTTTGGCTTGCTCGTCGGAGTCGATGATACCCGACCCAGGCACGACCGGCACGCCCGCCTCTTGCATGCGGCGCTTCGCTGAGGCTTTGTCGCCCATCAGCGCCACAACGGCGGCGGCCGGCCCGATGAACTTGAAGCCGTGCGACGTGCAGATCTCCGCAAAGCCGGCGTTCTCCGACAAGAAGCCGTAGCCGGGATGGATCGCGTCGACGCCCGTGATCTCCGCCGCGGAGATGATGTTCGGTACGTTCAGATACGAGCGCGCCGCAGGCGGCGGGCCGACGCAAAAGGCTTCGTCCGCGAGCCGCACGTGCAGCGCATCGCGGTCCGCCTCAGAGAAGATCGCGACGGTGCGCACACCGAGCTCTCTGCAAGCGCGGATGATGCGCACGGCGATCTCGCCGCGATTGGCGATGAGGACTTTGTCGAACATCGATTACAGGCGAGGCGGTTCGATTGGTTCGGGCACGGCGTCGGACGGGGGCGGCTTGCCCGCTGCTTCGCGATCGACGACGAACAGCGGCTCGCCGAAGTCGACCGCCTGTCCGTCCTCTGCGACCTGCGCGATCAAGACGCCCGCGCCGCCGCTGCGCACGGGATGTTGCAGCTTCAACGCCTCGATGTTGCCCAAGACCGCGTCGTCCGCCAGCCGCTCCCCTGGTTGCGGCACGTCGCGGGCCGGTGTGAAAATGCCCACCACGTCGGCGCTGATGACGTCGTACGGATGGCCCGACTCGACCGTGGGGAACAGCTGGTGCCTGAAGCCGCGCAGTGCGGGTTTCGGCGGCGCCGCTCGCTGATGCGCCGGCGCTTCCACCGCCTTGACGAGGCGGATGAAACCCTCGCTCGTCCGCACGCGCAACTCGGCGAGCGGCGTCGACGCGAACGCCTTCGCGAGCGGCGCGACGCGTTCGCTCACGAAGCGCGAGAGCGACGCAGCAGTAGAACCGTTGCCATCAGTGGATTCGGGCATCAACCGACTGTTTCGTCGCTGAGGACACAGCGGCCTTGCCTTGATTCGTGCGGCGCAGCTGCACCTCGGGCGTCGCGCCGCCGAGGATGCCGGGTTTGCGGATTCGGATCGTCGCCGCGTGGATGCGCCGGTCGGACAGCACCGCGTCGAGGCAGGCCGCGCCGAGCGCTTCGAGCAGTGCAAATGAACGGTTGGCGGCGACGCGTTCGCAGCTGGCACACACCTGCGCATAGTCGACTGCGTCATTTAGATCGTCCGATCTAGCCGCAGGCCCGCCGTCGACTTCGAGCTCCAGGTCCATATCCACTGACTGCGGCTGCATGCGCTCTTGCTCGGATGCGCCGATCTTGACGGCGACGTGCATCCCGAGGATGCGTATGATGTCAGCCACGGCAGATCGCATCGGCGACGCGCGCCACCGCCGACATCTCGGCGACGTCGTGCACGCGCACGATGTCGGCACCTCCCGCGATCGACAACGCGACCGATGCGGCGGTCCCGAACGTCCGCTCCTTGACCGGCAATCCGGTGACCTTACCGATGAACGACTTGCGCGATGTGCCGAGCAGCAACGGGAAGGCAAGCCGTACGGATACCTCGCGCAGGCGCCGCAAGATCTCGAGATTGTGCTCCGCGGTCTTGCCAAATCCGATGCCCGGATCGACGATGATCTTGTCGGCGGTGACGCCCGCGGCCTGCGCGTCACGAACCGCGCGCTCAAGCGACGATATCACCTCTTCGACGACGTCGCCGGCATACTCGGCGGTCGCGCGGTTGTGCATGATCACCAACGGCGCGTCCGCAGCCGCGGCGACGTCGGTGATGCCAGGGATTGCTCCCCACACGCAGTTGATCACGTCAGCGCCGAGCTGCAGCGCGCGCGCCGCGACGCTCGGTTTGAATGTATCGATGGAGATCGGTACCGGAAGCGCGGCTCGCAGTGCTGCGATGACCGGCAGGACGCGCGCCGCTTCTTCCTCTTCGGCGACCGGCGTATGGCCTGGCCGCGTGGATTCGCCGCCGACGTCGATCATATCCGCGCCGTCCGCGACCATCTGCTTCGCCCGTTTTGTCGCCGCCTCCACGTCGCCGGCGACGCCGTCACCTGAGAACGAGTCGGGCGTCGCATTGACGATGCCCATGATATACGTGCGCTCGCCCCACGTGAGTGTCCGGCCGCGCAGCGTCAGCGAACGCGTGCGCGACCGCCGCTCAGACTCGAGCATGCCCGTGCGCTCCCGCGTTTTCTAAGAACCAGCCGCCGAGGAGTCCGACGAGGAACGTCGAGCCCGTGACGACGACGAGATCGTCCCCGCCCGCGATGCGCCGGGCGACGGATAGCGCTTCGACCGGATCGGCGACCGCTCGCGCCGCGGCGCCGAACGACTGCGCGATGAGCTCGAGGCTGCGCGGCTGCGCAGCTGCCCGGTGCGAAACATCGAAGCTCGTGAAGATGAACTGCACCGGCAGTTGCGACCACGTCTCGATCATCGCGGCGGCGTCCTTGCCTTCGGCGATCGCGACGACGAACACGAAGCGCTTGCCGGGAAAATGGCGCGCGAGAGCGGCTGCGAGGGCGGCCGCTTTGTCGTGGTTGTGCGCGATGTCGAAGAGCAGAGAGGGCCGCGACGGGTAGAACTCCATCCTGCCCGGCAATGCGAGGCTGGAGAGGCCTCCACTGACGTCTCCGCTCCTAGTCGGGAAGCGCTCGCCGATCGCTTCGAGCGCGACGATCGCCGTCGCGGCGTTGATCAGTTGGAACTCGCCCATGAGCGGAATCGTGATCTCGTGCCGCGCGCGCGGCGTGGCCACGGCGAACGTCTGCGAGTAGGCTGCTGCATCCGGCAGTGGCTCGATCTTCGCGATCTCTCGCACGCGCAGCAACGGCGCGTGCATCTGCTCGGCGCGCTGTGCGATCACGCGCTGCGCGTCTGGATGGTCGGCCGCGGTGATGACCGGCGTGTCGCGCTTGATGATGCCAGCCTTGTCGGTCGCGATGGCCTCGACCGTGTCCCCGAGCACATCGGTGTGGTCCAAGCCGACGTTGGTGAGGACGCTGGCGAGCGGCTCCAAGACGTTCGTGCCGTCGAGCGTTCCGCCGATGCCGACCTCGACGACCGCGATATCGACGCGCTCCAGCGCGAAGTAGCGCAGCGCCAGCGCGACGAGCAATTCGAAGTACGACGGCTTGCCCCACTCCGTGCCTTCCATCTCGTCGATGGCAGGCAGCAGGGTCGACATGACCTCGGCGAAACGGTCCGGTGCGATGTGCACACCGCCGATGCTGGCGCGCTCGGTGACCGACCGCAAGTGCGGTTTGGTGTGCAGACCGACTTTATAGCCGGCGTGGGTCAGGATAGCGGCGATCATCGAGGCTGTCGATCCCTTGCCCGCAGTCCCTCCGACATGGACGCTCGCGAACGAGCGTTCAGGATTGCCCAACGCTGCAAGGAACGCGCGCATGCGATCGAGGCGCCCGGGGTAGCGGCGGGACACGCTCTCGTTCTGCGCGGCCGACAAGATTCGGTCTGCGGTCGCGAAATCCATCAGTTCTCCTGGAGGGGTGCGTGCTCGCCGGCGGCGCCGGTGAGCAGTTCGAGCGCGTGCGGCAGCACGCCGGCGATCGCCGACAGCGTTTCGCGAGCGCCGTTCGGACTTCCCGGCAGATTGACGATCAGCGTGGCGTTGCGAACTGCGGCGATCGCGCGCGAGAGCATCGCGGTTGGCACTCGTGCAATGCTCACCGCGCGCATCGCTTCGGCGATGCCCGGTACTTCATATTCCGCGACGGCGCGCGTGGCTTGCGGCGTGACGTCGCGCGGGCCTAAGCCGGTGCCACCGCTCGTGAGCACGAGATCGGCGGCGCCGTCGCACAACTCGCGCAGAGCCGTTTCGATGAGCGGCGCGTCGTCGGGCAAGATCCGCTCGCTCACGATATCGAAGCCCGACGGCAATACGGAGCGCATGGCCGCGAGACAGCGGTCCTGACGCTCGCCGCGCGCCGCCTTGTCCGAGAGCACGAGAAGGGCGACGCGCCAACTCACCGGCGCTTGCGCCGAAAGACGCCGCTGCGGCCGCCGCTCTTCTCAAGCAATCGCAGTCCCTCGATCGCCATCCCGCGGTCGAGCGCCTTGCACATATCGTAGATGGTGAGCGCTGCGACGGCGGCTCCGGTAAGCGCTTCCATCTCGACGCCGGTCGAGCCGACGCAGGCGGTTTCGCACCGCACCTGCACGCGGCTCGGTGGCCGCACATCAAAGGCAAGCGTGACGTGTGTGAGCGCGAGCGGATGGCACAACGGGATGAGGTCCGACGTCCTCTTGGCGGCGGCGATCCCGGCGATCTGCGCGGTGGTGAGCACGTCGCCTTTCTTGACGGCGCCGGCGCGCAGCGCTCGTAAAGCGCGCGGCGACATGCGCACGAACGCCTCGGCGACGGCACGCCGCTGCGTCGGCGCCTTGGCGCCGACGTCGACCATGCGGACGGAGCCATCTGAGCTGACATGGGTGAGTTTGGCCGGCATCGTCCGATACGACTTCTCGAAAAAAATGAAATCCCCGGGCGGGTGGCCCGGGGATCGTGCGTTTTGTGAGCTCGTCGCCGGTGGCGGTTAGTCCGCGCAGTTGCCTACGAGCGTGTAGCGGATCTGGAAGTGGTTGTTCGCATAGTTCGATTCTGTGACGACATGCGGCTGGTTGACGTCAAGCGACAGCACGTGCGCTCCGCCGCGAAGCACCGCCTGGGCCATCACAAGACGGTTGGCGCCCGGCGCGAGCGGCGCGATCGGACCCGGATTGCTGACCTGAACGCCATCGACCTTGATGACGTCCTTCCACGCGGGGGCGGCATTCACGGCGCCGATGTTGCGGTCGGTGTACCAGATGTCGAAGGTGCAGATGCCCTTTGCCTTCGTCACCGCATCAAGCTCCGTCAGCGACAGCGCACCTCCCCACGTCGTCGCCGGAATCGGCGCGTGCGCGGGATTGCCGATGCGAACCGGCGGGAGCGCGGTCAGGTCAGGCAGATTCTTGCACGGCAGTCCGGTCGCGGTGTGGCACGGTGTCGGAGACGGACAAGGCGGGCCGGCTGCAGTGGGGCGGCATGGCGTCGGCGTCGCGTTCGGATTGTGCGTCGGCGACGGACATGGCACTACCGTCGAAGATGTCGGGTGGCACGGCGTCGGCGTGCCCTGCGGCGACGGGCCGCAGTTCGGCATGCTCGGCAAGCACGGTGGGCTCGGTTTCGGGGTCGGTGCCGGCGTGCACACTTTGCCGACTGGGCACGGCGTCGGCGTGCCCGCGAGCGCGACGTCGGATGTCGGTGCGGCTTGCGTGTGCGCGATCGCGATATACATGCTGGCCAAACACATGATGACAAGCGCAGATAACGATCTTCTCACGAGGAACAGCCTCCTTTTAGAAGCGCGAGAGAAGTGCTCGGGTATCTGGAGCTATAACTCGGAAACGCCGCGATGAGTTCCCACCCGCCGCGCGCGCGTTCCTTTCGCACGCGCCGGGACGCTGGAGCGCTTGGATGCATTACGGTCCGGCGACCATGGCTCGGACATCGCCGAGCGGGCCGTGGAGGCCCGGCCTGCGATGCCCGAGCTCGCCGAGGTCGTGACTGCCGACGGGCCTTGTCAGTAGGTCACAAACCCGACATCGTCGTCGTGGGCCTGTCGCGCGGCATCCAGGATCTTGATGATCGTGTCATAGCTCGCGTCCTTGTCCGCGAGCAGCGCGATATGCCGTGTGTAGCCCGGCCGCCCGGTGTGCGACGCGACCGCCCGCGCGACGAGCGCGTAGAGCGTCGCCGACGAGCAGGTGACGCCGTCGATCGTCACGCGGTTCGTACGCGAGACGTCGATCTCGATCTGATGGATCGATCGCGCCCGCGGCGGCGGTTGTGCGCTTGGCGGTTCGAATCGCTTTTGAAAACCTGGCGGCGCCATCACGGCCGCCAGGATCATGAAGATGATGAGCAGGACCAGCAGCACGTCCGTGAACGGGGTGATGTTGATCTCTGCCATCACGTCGTCGTCGATGCGATGCACGATGCTCATCCTGCCCTCCTAGTCCACCAAGAAGGTGTAGATCACTTGGTAGAGGTCGGCTTCCGGTCGGCCCTGCGCTTGCGGGCACGCGTACGCGCTTGCGCGCGCCGCGGCGAGCGCAGAGGAATCGAGGACGGCGTTGCCCGAGGACTGTCCGATGCGCACCGCGAGGACCGAGCCATCTGGAGCGATCGTCACGATGACCGACGCCGTTCCCTGGATGCCTTCGTTGCGCAGTTCCTCCGGATAGTCGGGCACGACTTTGTGGATCATCCGGCACGGTGCGAACACCGGCTGCGGCTGTTCGGTCGGCGCCGGCGTGGTGCCGTCGCCGTCTCCCGGGCCTATCGACGGCGCGACGCGTGGGCCTAGACCGGGATCGCGGCCACCACCGGGTGCGGCAGACGGCGGCGTCACGCGTACTGGCGGCGCAGACGCGTGCGGGTTTGGACGCGCGGTTGAGGGCCGCTGCGGTTCGTGCCTCGAGGGCGCCGGGGTCGGTGTCGGTTCGGGTCGCGGCGAAGGGCTCGGCGGATCGAAACTAATCGTGAATGGCTCCGGCGTCTGGATAAGCGGTGGTGGTTGCGGAAGCTTGATGCCCGTGCCGAGCGAGCCCAAGATGACATGGAGCAAGGCAGAAAAGACGATGAACGCAAGCGACAAGAGCACGATCGACTTGCGTTCGCGTTTGGAGAACTTGGTCAGGGATTCGGGCGCGCGAGCAGTAGGAGCCACAAAGGCCTCCTTGCTCCCGCCCACTCGTTAGTATAGTACGAAACGGTTCGCGGCGCAATCGGCCCGCCGTCCCGACTCCGTTACGCGGCGGCGTGACCTCGCGCCAGCAGCAGCGCGATCATCGCGAGGCCGAAGACCCAGCAGTAGATCGCGAACGGGGTCAAGCGGTGCTGGTCGACGTAGCGCATGAAGAACCGGATCGCGAATAGCCCGGAGATCAGCGCGGCGGCGAAGCCGGCAGCGATGATCAGCGTCGGCTCGGGAGCGGCGGTTGCGGACACGAACCCGTGAGCTGCGCCCGGGTGCGGATGCACGATGCGCCGGAACTCGAACAGGCTTGCGCCCAAGATAGCCGGACCGGCCAGTAGGAACGAGAAGCGCGCCGCCTGCTCGCGCGTCAGGCCGGCGAGCAAGCCCGCCGCGATCGAAAAGCCGGACCGAGATCCCCCAGGCACGAGGCCTGCGATTTGGCTCAGGCCGATCCAGAACGCATTGATCCACGACAAGTGCTCCGCGTCCGCCGTTCCCTGCGGCAACCGCTCGACCACGAACAGCACCAACCCCGTGATGAGTAGGCACACGGCCGCGACGAGCGGTTTGGCATACAGCGGATCGAGACGCTTTTCGAGCAGCGCACCAATGATGGCGAGCGGCAGCGTCCCCAGCAGCACGAGCAATGCGAGCCGCTCGTGTGGCTTCGCCCAGCGATCGGTAACGCCGGTGAAAAGTCCGCGCACGATCTCCCAGAAGTCACGCGCGAAATAGGCCAGGACTGCGAGGAACGTGCCCAGGTGTAACATGGCGACGAACGGCAGGCTCGGCGGCGTCCAGCCGGCCAGCGTTGAGATGAGCAGCGTGTGCGCAGTGCTGCTGATAGGAAAAAGCTCGGCGACACCTTGGATGACGCCGAGCACGATAGCCTGGAAGAGGCTCACTTATTCAAGTTGGAAGACGTAGTCGATCAAGTAGTCGCTTTGCACTGAGGGCGGCTTGAAGGTCGAAGCGCGCGCTGCCTTGAGCGCGGCGTTGTCGAGCAGTGCGCTACCGGAGGATTGATAGATCTTCGCCGCCACCAGCGAGCCGCTCGAGGATATCGTGACCAACACGACCGCGGTGCCCTGGATGCCCTGCTCTTTTGCCATCTCGGGGTATTCAAGCGGCGCTTTGTACCGGAAGTCCGCGTCGGTGACACTGACCGGTCCTTGCGGCCGTGGCGCTTCCGTCGCGACGACGGGCGCCGCGGTCGGCACGCCGTTCTCACTGCCGTGAGCCGGCGGAGTGTACGCGACTTCAGCAGGCCCCGTACCATTTGTGTCGCGCGTATGCACGACATTGAGCTTGAGATGCACAGGCGGCGGCGTGTTCTTGAGCGGCGGCGGCGTCGGGGTCGGTGGCGGCGTCGGCGTCGGTTTCGGCGTGGGGTGGGGCGTCGGCGGCGGCTTGATCAACGTCTGCACGGTGACTTTTTGCGGCGGCGGCGTCGCCTCTTCTTTGAAGTGGGGGAACACCTTTTCGCCCGCGGCGCCGAGCACGAAATGACCGACGGCCGAAAGCACGATGAAGCCGATCGAAAGGTAGATCAACGCGTACTTTTCGCGCTTGGTGAAGAGCGCCGGCGTGATGTGTTGTTTGCCCTGGGCTGGGGCGGTCGGAGTCGTCGCCAACTCTAGTCGCTTCCTTTCTGCCCGTCCGGACGCTTACTGACCATTGGACGTCGAGGTGTCCTCGCCACCGCGCACTTTGTTCGCCAAGCTGAACTGATTGAAGCCCGCATCTTTCGCCGCGGCCATCACGCGAAGGACCGTGCCGTAGTGGGCGGTCGGCGCCGCCTTGATGATGATGTCTTGCTGCGTCTCGTTGAACTGCTGATAGTAGGTCTTGAAACGGTCGTAGATCTTGTTCTCGTCTTCGCCTGTCGACCAGATGATCTCGGCGCCCACTTGCACCGTGTCGCAGTCCTTCCCGCCGCTCGACGGGCACTTGTCGCCCGGCGGTTCGTGGCCGACGATGACAATGATCGGCGAATTGGTGACTTTGAGCTTGTTGATCGCCTCCGGCACCGGCGGCGGCTTCAACAACGAGGTCAAGATCATGAAGATGATGAGCAAGACCAACAGCACGTCCGTGAAGGGCGTGATGTTGATGGTCGACATGACATCTTCTTCTGGGTTCGATCCTACCATCGACATGGTTAGCGCGTATCCTTACTGCGTCACGAAGCCGACGTCGTCGTCATTGGCTTGGCGCGCCGCATCGAGTATCTTGATGATCGTGTTATAGCTCGCCGCAGAGTCGGCGACGAGCGAGATGTGGGTGAGGTAGCCCCGGTTCGCGTTCTCTTTGTGGAACTTCACGGCGGCCGCCATGTCGTCGTACAACCGCTCGTCGGTCGTCTGCCGGCCGTCGATGAAAACGCGATTGTTCGCCGAAACTTCGACGTCGATCTGATGGTGCAGCTGGTTCTGGTTGATCTTGGTCGGCGCATCGCTCTTCTTGGGCAATTCCTTTTGGAAGCCGGGCGGCGCCGCAAGCGCGGCCAAAATCATGAAGATGATCAACAAGACGAGCAGCACGTCCGTGAACGGCGTGATGTTGATCTCGGCCATGACCTCGGTGTCTTGCGCGGTGGATGTCAGTCCCATACTTTTACTCTCGCCTTATCAGTCGTGCCCGGCGCCGACGGGGTTCAACCGTGAGCGCCGCGCCGGGGCGGTCATGCGACCGCCCGTCTGAATCCGGTCGTTCCGGTTCTACGCTCCGCCTGGACCCGATGGCCGGGGTGCGGTTGAGGGTGCCTTGGCGCCCGACCGCGAGCCCGGGCTGTACAGCTCAGTCGGGATCGGCGAACCGGTGTTGTGGAAGTGCAGCATCTCGGCCAGCTTGTTGGCGGCCACGATCATCTCTTGGTTGTACGCCTTGATGCGCGACTTGAAGTAGTTGAAGAACACCACGGCGACGACGGCGACCAACAGGCCGGCGGCGGTCGTGATCAAGGCTTCAGAGACGCCGGCCGCGACGACCGCGGGCGTCGAGTTGCCCTTGAGCGCGATGTCTTGGAAGGCGCGGATGATGCCGAGCACCGTGCCGAACAGACCGACGAACGGCGCGATGACCGCGACCGTGCCGATGATCGACAGGTTGGCTTCGAGCGCGTTGAGCTGTTCGAGCAGCGCGATCGACAACGCGTCGCTGATGTCGGCGCGGCTCTTCTCGTGCCGGTACAGACCGAACTGCAGGATCTTCGGCAACATGCCGTGGTGGCGATCGCACACCGCGATCGCTCCGTTCATGTCGTCACGCGACACGCGATCGCCGATCTCTTTGAGGAGCTGGGTCGGATCCGAGTGCTGCCGCGAGAAGAAGAAGAACCGCTCGAACACGATGCCGATCGAAACGACCGACATCACCAGCAGGATCCACATGGCGAATCCGCCGGTGTTGAGAAAATTATAGAAAGCTACTAATGGATTTTCCATGAAACTCGTTCCCCTATTGGCGAGAGATCGGCCCCCGGAAAGGCCTCCGAGGCTTGCGTGTGAGGACCCCTAAAATGCAGAAGGCGGGCGGTGGCCCGACCGTCATCGAGGCCTCCCCTTATACGGGTCCGGCGTCCGTTCCTACTTCGCATGCAGACCCCCTCCCACGACCGCTTTCATGTAGCGGTCAATGGCTCGGGGGCTGCAAGACGCCTTGCGATGTCGAGGAGCCGCCGATGTCGGCCCCGTTGAGCTCCTTATAACGTGCGTTCACTTGCGCCATTCCCTGCGAATTGTTCTGCGCTTTGAAAAGGTCGAACGCTCTGTGCAGCGCGGTGTTCGCTTGATCTTTCTTTCCCTCTCGTGCCAAACCGACGCCAAGGTCATACCACCCGCTCGCGAAATTGGGGTCGGCGGTGGTGGCGGTAGTGGCGTACTTGACCGCATCGGGCGTGGGGTCGGTGCCCTTGGGCTGGAGTTGCAAGAGGATCGCTGCGATCGTCGCGTTGTACACCGCGGCATTGTTGGGCGCTGCGGCCACCGCTTTGCTCAACGCGGTCTGCGTGGTCGAAAGATCGCCTTGCGCAGCGGCGATCTGCGCCGAGCCGAATAGGGCGTTGCCGTTGTTGGGCGACAGCGCGAGCGCCTTGTCGTACGCGGCCTTGGCCTTCACGTAGTCCTTCTTCTGCACGTAGATATCGCCGATGTCGACCTGCACCTGCGGGTCGTTCGGCGAAACCGAAGCGAGCTGCGAGAGCGGACCAAGCGCCGCGTCGAAGTCGCCCTTGCGAATGTAGTAGCTGGCGAGCGCTTGATATGCCACTGGGCTTTGCGGCGCGATCTTCTCGGCTTGGTTGATCGACGCGATGCCGTCTGCTTCGTGGCCGGGAAGCGCGAGCTGCGAAATGCCGATGTCGGCGTAGATGCGCGCGGTGACGTTGGCCGACTTCTTGTCGTCAAGCGTCTGCGCGGTCTTGAACGCTGCGAGCGCGCTCGTGTTATCGCCGGTGCCTTGCAGCGCCTCGCCGAGTTCGATCTGATATTGGACCTGGGTCGGATCGAGCTTGGCCGCTTTCTGCGCGTACGGCAGCGCCGCGCCCGCTTGCTGGCTCTCGAGCAACGTGAACGCGTACTCGCCGTAGGCGGCCGCGGCGTTGCGCACGTCGGACGCCTCAGGAGCAGGCTGGAGCGCCATCGCGTGGTCGTACGCTTCCGCCGCTTGCTTGTAGCGCTCGTCTTTCTTGTTCTGGACGCCGTCGCTGTAGTACGCGAAGCCGAGCAGCGACCAGAACGATTGGTTCTTGGGGTCGAGCTGCGTGCCTTTGACCAGGACGTCCTCGGCCTTTTCGTAATCGTGCTTGTTGATCAGCGTGATCGCAAGCGACTTGCGCGCCGCGGCATCGTTCGGGTTGGCCGCGAGCTTCGCCTCAAAACCGCTGGTGTTGCCTTCTTCCTCCGCAAGGCCTTGCAGCGTGAACCGATACGTGACGTCGAGGTAGGCGAGCGTCGGTTTGCCCTGACTCATCGCCGGGTTGTATGTCGACGCTTTCACGGCGGCGAGCACCGCGTCGTCGAGATCCTTGTGCCCCGAGGACTTGAAGACCGTGAAACTGGTGGCTTTTCCATTGGCCTGCACCAGCACTTTGACCAGCACGGTGCCGGTCTCGCCGGCGGCTCGAGCGCTGTCCGGATACACCGGTTTGACTTGATTGGAAAATGTGGGCGGAGCATAGCCGGCTGCGTCGGCGTGAGCGGCGACGGCGCTGAGTATAGCGGCGGCCGCGAAAGCGGCGGCGGCGATGCTGCGATGCAGTTGAGCCATGGGTCTCCTTTTGCGATGTGGATTTCGCGGGCATACGCCCGAATTTCAAGAAGTGCGGGTCGCGCTTGTTCTGCCCGAGGCCGCCAGAATCCGCCGTCGCGCTGCGGCCGCCGCGCGAAAATCGGCGCCGATTTTTTCTATATTCCCGCTTTCGAGCGCAGTCCGCAGCGTGCGTGCTGCCTTCTCCAGCGCCCGCAGCGCGCCGGCCGCGTTGCGTGCGTTGCCTGACAGCGCCCGCCTCCATATGGAAAACGATGATCGCGCGAGCCGAGTTGCGCCTTCAAAGCCCGGACCGGACAGCATTCGCCCTCCCTTGGGCAGCGATCGGCCAGCGGCGAGAGCAAGCGCTATCGCCGCCAACTGAGGCAACGCGCTCGTGGCAGCGATCGCGCGATCGTGCGTTGCCGGATCAACCCGAGCGGGCCGCGCGCCGAGCAGGCGGACAAATACCTCCGCGCGGCGCCAGGCGGCCGCTCGCCCGGCTTGCGGCGGAGCGAACAGCGCGAACGTACTGCCGCGAAAGAGCGTCGCGTCCGCGTGCGCGGGTCCGGACGACTCGCGCCCCGCGAGCGGGTGGCCGGCGACGAAGTTCACCGCGGTGTGTTTCGCAAGCGCCGGACGCGCGGCCGCCACGACCGGCGCGAAAAGCGGGCCGACATCGAGCACGAGCGCGCCGCTCTTCGCGGCATCGATGACGCGCGGTAACATCGCAACGATCGCGTCGATCGGCGCGGCAAGCAGCACGATGTCGGCTCGCGCGACCGCGGGTCCAAGCCGCGACGCGACCGCGTCCAATGCACCCCTACGGCGTGCCGCGTGTGCGTTGCGGCGGCTTCGGTCCCAGCCTGTGATCGCGAGCTGAGATCGCGACCGCAAGGCGAGACCGGCGGATGTGCCGATCAGCCCGGTGCCGACGATCAGGAGTTGAGAGAGCTTCTTGCGCCGTTTCACACGGTCGCGGCGACGTCCGACGCGATGGGCCGCCCCACCGCGCGCGCGACCGCGCGCGCGCCGTCCATCATCGCGGCGAATTTCTCGAACGTCAGCGATTCGAAGCCGTCCTTGAGCGCATCCGCGGGATTGGGGTGCACTTCGATCATCAATCCATCTGCGCCGGCTGCCAGGCCCGCACGCGCCATCGGCGAGACGAGCTCCCAGCGGCCTGTGCCATGGCTCGGATCGACGATGACCGGCAGATGGGTGAGCTGCTTGAGCAGCGGCACGGCGTTGAGATCGAGCGTGTTGCGCGTCGCCGTTTCGAAGGTGCGGATGCCGCGCTCGCAGAGCATGACGTCGTGGTTTCCGCCGGCGAAGATGTACTCAGCCGCCAGCAGCCACTCTTCGATCGTCGCCGACAAGCCGCGTTTGAGCATGATCGGCTTGCGCGCTTTGGCCACTTCCTTGAGCAGATTGAAGTTCTGCATGTTGCGCGCGCCGACCTGAAGGATGTCGGCGTAGGTCTCGACCATCGCGACGTCGCGCGGGTCCATGACTTCGGTGATGACGGGCAGCCCGGTCTCCTCGCGCGCGGCAGCGAGGATCTCCAACCCCTCCTTGCCCATGCCTTGAAACGAGTAGGGCGATGTGCTCGGCTTGTACGCGCCGCCGCGCAGCAGCGTCGCGCCGGATTGCTTGACCGCGTGCGCGGTGCGCAGCAGCATCTCTCGGCCTTCGACGGTGCACGGCCCGGCGATCACGTGCACGGCGGTGCCGCCGATCTCGACGCCGTTGGGCAGTTTGATGATCGTGCCGGCTTGCGCGCCTTCGCGGCTGACCAGCTTGTAGTTCTTGCTGACCGGCACGACGCGCTCGACGCAAGCGATGCCCGACAGTTGTGCGGCGAGCATCTCCTTGTTCTCGCGCACGCCGAGCACGCCGATGATCAGACGCTCGACGCCTTTGGAGACGTTGACGCCGTAGCCCATCGCCGTGATCTTTTCGACCACCTCTTGTGCTTGGGCGTCCGTGGCGCCGCGCTTGATGATGACGATCATGCTCGTACCCTAGAACGTGGAACCCGCGGTGTGAGGGCTGTCTTCTCCAGCCAAATCCGGCCGCAATGCCGTCGCGCCCTCCAGATAGATGTGCTTGATTGCCGCTTGCGTCGCATCCGAGTTCACCAGCATCAAGATTCGGATGCATTGCGCCAGCCGGCCAGGCACGTCCATCTCATGGCCGCACAAGAGCGGCACCTTATCCCACCCCAGTCCGCGCGCAGCCGCTGCGGGAAACTCGGCATCGAGGTCCATGGTGGTGGTGAAGAGCACTGCGGCGATGTCCGGCGCGCGGACACCATTGGCCTCGACCATCGCGACGAGCAGCCGCTCGCTCGCTGAAACGATCGCCGCCTGCGTGTTTGCGGCGGCCGTGATCGCGCCGCGGATGCCCCGCACCGCCATGTGGGTTGCCTTCTTTCTTGCGGCCGTCGACGGGCCCTTGTGGGCGCTTCAGGCGCTCTTCAGGATGGGCGAAATCTCGGAGTACTTCTTGAGCAACTCGAGGTAAACGCGCGATCGGGGCATGTCGATCGTGACCACGAAGAAGCGAAGATAGTCGTACCCGATAAGGCCGTCGAGCGGACGATTGAAGCAACTCGATTCCGGCGTGAGCAGTACGAGCCAGTTCGGAACCGACGCCGCGTCGCCGACCTGTACGCTGCTCTCTTGGTACGGCGTGTTGACGATGGTGCCGCAGATCGGCTTCGTCCGCACGCCCTCACCTTTGAACTCGTTGTTCTTCGTGAACAGCTCGGGGTGCTCAGCCGCGAATTGATGGAACACAACCACCGACCATGCGCCGGTGTCGATCACGAACTTGTCGCCCGTGACGTTCCCGATCGTCGCGGAGACGATCGGGACTCTCGCGTTTGCCATCATCGGGACGCTCACGGCATTCGCCGGCGGGTTAAATGCTGACGGCTTGGTGACTTCGATCGTGTCGGAATCGTAATCGATGCGCACGACGGCGTTCTTCATGAGATCACCGCCGATCAACCCGACGATCGCCGTGTCGGCAGCCTCGTACCGCTGGAGGATCGGGCTCGGATACACGGTGACGTCGTTCAGCGTGACATCGCCGATCTTTACCGTGGTCAGTGCAAACGTGCTGCCCGGCGTGTCGACCATCTGCTTGAACATGTCTTCGTTGAGGATCGTCGTGCCGGCGCCGGAGTCGAAGGCAAAATCCATGTCGCGGTAACCGACCTTCACGCGCACCACGATGCTGCTGCCGACGATCTTGAACGGGATTCGAGCGCTGTCCGAACCCGGCGGAAGCTCGAGGGTCGTCTGCGGCACCGCCTGCGCGCCCTGTCCGGTCTTATCGGCGGGCGGCGGCGCGCTCGTGGTGTCCGCGACCACTGCTGAAGGCAGCAGCACGCACGCCAAGATCACAACGATGGAAAACCGGTACATCATGTTGTGCCTTTGCGGTCTCTGAGTCGTCGCGTCTCGCGTTCGCTCAACGTGCGATAGTTGCCTGGCGCAAGGTCTCCCAACACAACGGATCCGAAAGCGATGCGCTCGAGCGACACGACGCGCAGACCTTGCTGCGCGCAGGCGCGCCGAATCTCTCGATTCGCACCGCTCGTCAGCGTCATCTCGAATCGTGTGCCGTGCGCGCTTTGGATGACCGTACGCGCGCCCAATCGCCGCAATGCCTCGCGCGCCGCTTTGCCTGCTACCGTGACGCGATATGTCCGTTCGACCTGTGAGGATGGATGGGCGAGATTACGCCCCAGTTCGCCGTCCGACGTGCACAACAAAAGGCCGGTCGTCTGCGCATCGAGACGGCCGATCGGAAACAAACGGTTCGTAGATTTCTCGAGCAGGTCGCCGACGCACGGCCGCCCGCGCTCATCGCGCATCGTCGTGATGACACCGACAGGCTTATTGAGCGCGATCGTGACATGGCGCTCGACGCGCGGCTTGACGACCCGGCCTTCGACTCGGACGTCATCTGCAGCGTGGTCGATCGTGTCGCCCAGTTGCGCGCGGCGCCCGTTGATTGTGACGGCGCCGCGGGCGATCAGCTCGTCCGCGGCGCGTCTGCTAGCTATTCCGGAGTCAGCGAGGTACTTGTTGATCCTGATCGTTTAACGGTCACCGTCGCTGGCCATCGACATCGCCTCTTTCGTAACCGACTTCAAGAACTCGTCGTTGCTGTCGGTGCGCCGGAAGCGCTCGAGGATGAGCTCGGTCATCTCCTGGGTGCCGAGCACGGCCGTCGCGCGGCGCAGCATGACGATCTTGCGCAGTTCGATCTCCGAAAGCAGCAGCTCTTCGTGCCGCGTGCCCGAGCGCTTGATGTCGACCGCCGGGAAGATGCGGCTGTCGGCCAGCTTGCGCACGAGATCGATCTCCATGTTGCCGGTGCCCTTGAACTCTTCGAAGATGACGTCGTCCATCTTCGAACCGGTCTCGATGAGCGCGGTCGCGATGATGGTCAGGCTGCCGCCGTTCTCGATGTTGCGCGCGGCGCCGAAGAAGCGCTTGGGTTTGTGCAGCGCGCTTGTATCGAGGCCGCCCGACAGCGTCCGGCCGGTCGCCGGCATCACTTGGTTCCATGCGCGCGCGAGCCGCGTGATCGAGTCGAGCAGGATCACGACATCGTGGCCGAGCTCGACCAAGCGCTTGCAGCGCTCGAGCGTGAGCTCCGACACCGCGGTGTGGTTCTCCGGGTGCTCGTCGAAGGTCGACGAGATGACTTCGCCCTCGATCGAGCGCCGCATGTCCGTGACTTCTTCGGGGCGCTCGTCGACGAGCAGCGCGAAGAGATCGACTTCCGGATGATTGGCGGCGATCGCGTTGGCGATCTTCTTGAGCAGCGTCGTCTTGCCGGCCTTGGGCGGCGAGACGATCAGCGACCGTTGGCCTTTGCCGATGGGGCAGAACAAGTCGAGCACGCGCCCCGACATCTCCAGCGACGACGTCTCCATTTTGAGGCGCTGGTCCGGGTAGATCGGGATGAGCTTGTCGAATTGCGGGCGGCCGCGAATTGCTTCAGGATCCTGTCCGTTGACCGCCTCGACTTTGAGGATCCCATGGTACTTCTCGTTGTCCTTGGGATCGCGGCACTGGCCGGCGACGAGATCGCCGCTGCGCAGCTCGAAACGGCGGACCTGCGACTGCGAGATGTAAACATCGTGCGGACCGGGCCGCATGTTCTCGCGCCGCAAGAAACCGTAGCCTTCCGGCAACACATCGAGGACGCCGACGGCGAAGTTCAAGCCTGCAGCTTTGGCTTGCGCTTCGAGGATCGGGAACACGAGATCTTGTTTCTTGATGCGCTGGAGATCTTGGATATCCAGCTTGCGCGCGAGCTCGACGAGCTCCGAGCGCGTCATATCCTCGAGCTCTTTGACGGTTAGAAGATTGTGCTCTTCGCCGTCTTTGGTCTTGAACGTCTTTGGCTGCGGCGGTTCGAAGCGCTCTTGATACGGACGCACGGGGAAGATGCGAGAGCCGCGATCGTTGCGGCCGCGCCCGCGGTCGCGATCGCGATCGAAGCGTCGATCGCCGCGCTCTTGGCGCTCGAAACGTTCTGGGCGCTCCGGACGATCCGGCCGCTCTGCGCGCTCCGTGCGCTCGGGTCGCTCGTGCCGTTCCGGCCGCTCAGCGCGCTCAGGCCGTTCAACCCTTTCCGATCGCTCCGCACGTTCAGCGCGTTCGGCGCGTTCGGCGCGTTCAGTACGGTCCGGCCGCTCGGCTCGTTCCGCGCGTTCTGCACGTTCGGGCCGTTCCGCGCGCTCGAAACGTTCGGTGCGCTCTGGCCGTTCGGGCCGCTCGTAATCGATGTCTATCTCCAGGGAGTCAGAGCCAGGCCGGGGACGGGCCCGGTAGACGCGCGGCGGCTCGGCCGGCTCGTTCTCGGAGTCAGGAGTTTGTGATTCTTCGTCTTGCACGTTTGGTACCGCCTTGGACCAATATCTAAGGAAGCGCGCCGCGGCAAGATGCCGTGGACGGCGAGTGAGGGATCAACAATTGCGAAGCGTCGTGATGAAATACACTAACGTCGTTTTCGACGTGGATCACCGCATGTGTGGGATTATCAGAATGCTTGAGCTCACGCCGTCATAAGTGATCGGGAGGCTCACGCCGCTCTGACTATAGCACAGCGGACGTGCTAGAGTCAACGGTTTGACGGGGTTTGCGGGCGCCGAGATACGCTGCGACTTTCGCGGTCGTAGAAGCGCAGCGGCCAGCGCTCGGCGCTGCTTAGACCGACGCGAGTTGTGACGCCGATCCGCTCCGTTTGCAGCGCATCCGCGAATGCGATGTGCAATTGCGGGCTGCTGCGCAGGTCGAGGCCGTTGCAGCGCAGATCGATCGACATCGCCGTGCACAGGTTGCCGGGTCCAGAGGCAAGCCGCTCGTCCGACACACCCGGCCGGCGCCGGCGCATGACGTCCAATCCGCGAAGCGGCTCGAGAGCCCGCACGAGCACCGCCGACCCGATCCCCGGCGGCTCGGTCACCACGTTAAGGCAGAAATACACACCATATATAAGGTAGATATAAGAATAGCCGGGTCTGCCGAAGATGGTCGCGCTGCGCTTGGTGGGGCCGCGATAGCCGTGACACGCCGGGTCGATGTTGGGCAGGTACGCCTCGGTTTCCACGATGCGGCCGCTTACCATTGTACCAGCGTCGATTTCGTCCGGCGGAATGACGCGCTCGATGGTCGCGCCGATGAGGCGGCGCGCGACGTCGATCGTCGCTCCCGCGAACGGATCTTCGCCTACGTGAAAGGCACGAGTGTTTGGGGCTTGACGGACCGTCACCACGGCGTGATTATAACACCAACATGACCGGATGGAGTAGTGCGTCGCGACCACGCGCCGTTCGCTGCCGCGGTTACACGCTGTTCGAAGCGCTGATCGCCGTTTGCGTGCTGCTGCTTTTGCTCTTCGTCGTCAGCGATGCGGTCCAGCGGATGTTGCACAACACGGCTATGTCCTCGGCGCGCGCGGAACAAGCGCGTACCGCGAACGAGCTGGTGACGCGGTTGAATGAAGAGGCGCGCAGCTCAACTGCCGTCTTCATCCCTGCGAATGATGTTCTCGGAAACGCGAATGGCGGCTTTTCGGCGCACGAGGTCGATTTCTTCCGCAAGCTGTCGGCGGGCGGCGATGCGTACGTCGCATATCGCCTCGACGAGACGAGCGGTACGGTGACGCGCTACGAATACTCGCTCGTGGCCGGGGCACCCGTCGTCGTGCACGCAGATGAAGTGGCCGACGGTATCGAGTCGCTCGTGCCGCGCCGAACACCGGCGGGATCGCTTGCCGACGTCGTCAGCCCGGAGACGGTAAGCGATGTGTCGCTGCTGTACGGCACAGCTGGCGTGGTCGGCGGCAACGATATCGTCATCGTCGACGTGCAAGGGCAGGCATCGAACGGCGTCGCGCCGGCGCCGATCTCCGTGCATCTCGCTTCGCGAGCTGCTCCGACCTCGCTGGCGGTTCTCGCGCCGGCGGCACCGCCGCCGCCCCCGGGCGGCGGCCCGATCACGATTCCATTCATCATTCGCGGCGCATCACCGATGACGTTTCACGTTCCTCACGGCCCGTGGCATTCAGGTGGTCCTGTTGACAACCCCGATAGCCCAGATTCAGGAATCCACACTCCGACAATTGCGGGCCTCCTGATGTATATCGGGCCTGCTGGTGGCTTTAGCTATCTTGACCTATTCAGCGAGTACCCCGTCGTCGAAAGCGGAACCTACACGTTCGTCGATAGCTCCGGCAATCTGAACACCGTTACGATCTCTTGTGGGGATCAGGCATGTCCCAAATTCAAGGCGCTTCCTACATCCGGTTCGCCGCCCGCTCCTGCTGGCGGCGTGGGGTTTGACGCGGCGCCCTAGCGACGGTTCCGCAGGAAAGACCGCCCCCTGACAGAAGCCCCACGCACCGGACTCCAACGGTGGGCGTTAACCCACTTTCTGGTCGGTTTTCTGTTTGGAAACGCCGGAACTCTCGCCGCGCATCCGGGCAATCCTCGGACCCGGATTGCAGGAGGAAAATCGCATGCCCAAGTCGCTCACACGGGCGCTTTCCGTGGCCGCGCTGGCATTTGCCGTCGTCCTCAGCCAGGCAACGAAGACGCTGGCTGCTTACAACCTCGGCAATATCGTCGGGCGCGTTGTCGCGAGCAGCATGACGGAAAACACAACGAAGAACGTCGCGCCGTTAGTACCGGTCGCCGACGTCAACGTCACCGCCGTGTCTCCATCGGGCACATTCAGGGCTTTGACCAACGCGGCCGGTTACTACGCGCTCACCGGCCTGCCGGTCGACACATACGTCGTCACGTTCGCCAAACAAGGCTTCGTGACGTCGCCGATCGCGGGCGTCACGGTGACGCAAGAAGGCACGGTGCCCCTGAACATCACCCTGCAGACGGCGCTCAAGACCCTGTCTCCAGTGGTCGTCCGTGGGGCGCAATCGCTGGTCCAGCCGAACCAGACCTCCGACCGGTATACGGTCACCTCGACCCAGATCCAGAACATCACCGGAACGCCGCAGAACATCTCTGAGACTGCGGTGCTCAACTCGCTGCCGGGCATCACCACCGACACTGGCGGTTATCCGATCATCCGCGGCGGCGCCGAAAACGACGAAGGCTTCCAGCTCGAGGGCATCGATGCGACGGAGCCCATCACCGGCCAGTTCATCAACAGCCTGTCGCTGGCGGGCACGGCGAACATCACTCTCGAGACCGGCGGCTACGACGTCAGCAACGGCAACACGAACTCGGGCGTCGTGAACATCGTGGTGAAGCGCGGCTCGTATCCGGGCAACGGCCAAGCGACGATGACGATCAATGCGCCGAACTTCGACCACCGCTTCGCGTTCGAATACGGCAACGGCACCCCGGACAACCGCATCAGCTACTTCGCGTCCTATAACGGACTGCGGCAATATCGCATCTACGGGGCCAATTCAGGCTTCCTGCCGCAAACGGTATCGGCCGTAGGCGACGCCTCCGGCAACGAGGCCAACGTCAACTTGTTCTACCGCTGGGGCCAAGACAACCGCAACGAGCTTCAGTACTTCGGCGAGACGGGCGCCAACCTGTTCTCGTTCGACAACAACGTGCTTCAGTATGGCGGCACGCAATCCGCCTACTGCCAGCAGCTTGGCCCGTTCACCGGCGTTCCGCCGC
>JAFAHD010000130.1 GCA_019237415.1 Vulcanimicrobiota bacterium | reverse complement strand
CGTCGTCCGCTGGCGTCGTTGGGGGACGTACTTGAGCCAGCGGCAATGGGGTACGGTGCGCGAGGACTACAGTCCCGACGGCGACGCCTGGGGGTTCTTCCCGTTCGACGACGCGCATGCGCGCGCGTACCGCTGGGGCGAGGACGGCCTGCTCGGGCTGAGCGACGACCGGCAACAGCTGTGCTTCGCGCTTGCGCTCTGGAACGGGGTCGACGAGTGCCTCAAAGAGCGGCTCTTCGGGCTCTCCAATCCGCAAGGCAATCACGGTGAGGACGTCAAGGAGTGCTACTACTACCTCGACAACACGCCCACGCACTCATACGCGAAAGCGCTGTACAAGTACCCGCAGATGCCGTTTCCCTACCGCCAGCTCGTGAGCGTCAACGCTGCTCGCACGCGGCTCGAGCCGGAATTCGAACTCGTCGATACCGGCGTGTTCGACGGCGACAAGTACTTCGATGTGACGATCGAGTACGCCAAGGCATCGGCAGAAGACATCTGCATCCAGATCGAGGCGTGCAACCGCGGCCCGGAGACGGCGACGTTGCATGTGCTGCCGACGCTGTGGTTCCGCAACACGTGGTCGTGGGATGGCGACGTGCGCCGGCCGGCAATCGCATGGGCCGGCGACTCCCCGACTCATGCGATGCTTGCCGCCAGCCATACCAAGCTCGGCGACCGGACGTTCTACGTGCAACCGGCGAACGCGGTGCTCTTCACAGAGAACGACACGAACCGCCAGCACGTCTTCGGCGAGGCGAATCCGCAGCCGTACGTCAAAGACGCGTTCGACCGGTATCTCATCCACGGCGAGACAGCAGCGGTGAACCCGGCGCGCTTCGGCACGAAGGCCGCACCGGTGTACGCACTCGCGATCGAACGAGGCCGGACGGCACGCGTGCGCGTGCGCCTCGCTGACAGCGCGACACTGCCCGATCCGCTCGGCGCGTCGTTCGACGCCGCGCTTGCCCAGCGCCGCAGGGAGGCCGATGAGTTCTATGCGCGCGTCTCGCCGTATCCGCTCTCGGACTCGAGCCGGCAGGTCCAACGGCAGGCGTTTGCCGGCTTGCTTTGGACCAAACAGTATTACAACTATCTCGTCTATCGATGGCTCGAAGGCGATTCGAATCTGCCTTCGCCGTCGCCAAACCGAAAGCGCGGCCGTAACCACGGCTGGAAAAATCTCGAGGCGGACAACATCTGGTCGATGCCGGACGACTGGGAGTACCCGTGGTTCGCCGCCTGGGATACGGCCTTCCATTGCGTCACGCTCGCGCTCATCGATCCGGTCTTCGCCAAAAATCAACTCGACCTATTGACGCGCGAATGGTACATGCGTCCCGACGGGAAGATCCCGGCCTACGAATGGAACTTTTCCGACACCAACCCGCCGGTGTTCGCGTGGGCCGCGCACCGCGTATACCAGATCGAACGCAAGGTCTACGGGCGGGCCGATCGTCAGTTCCTCGAGCGCGTCTTCCAAAAACTGCTGCTGAACTTCACGTGGTGGTGCAACCGCGCGGACGTGGATGGGCTGAATGTCTTCCAGGGCGGCTTCTTGGGCCTGGACAACATCGGCGTCTTCGACCGCAGCACGCGCTTTCCGGATGGTTCGCGCATCGACCAGGCCGACGGCACGACGTGGATGGCGTCGTACTGCTTGGCGATGCTCGGCATCGCGGTCGAACTGGCGCAGCAGAACCCCGTGTACGAAGACATCGCCACGAAGTTCTTCGAACATTTCGTGTACATCGCCGACGCGATCAACGGCACGTCCGACGAGGTCGAGGGACTGTGGGACGAGCAGACGGGTTTTTATTACGACTCGATGCATCCGATCGGCAGGCCGACCGTTCCGCTGCGCATCCGCTCGATCGTCGGCGTGCTTCCTCTTATCGCGACGGTGACGGCGGATGAAGCGGACTTCCAATCGCTGCCCGAGTTCTCAAAGCGCGTGCGCTGGTTTTTCCGCAACCGGCCCGACCTGCATGCGAATGCCGCCAACTTGGGCGCGAAATCGCTGCGCGGCCGCCGCCTCCTGGCGCTGGTGAACGAAGAGCGGCTGCGCCGGGTGCTTGCAAAAGTGCTTGACGAATCCGAGTTCTTGAGCCCGCACGGGATCCGCTCGCTGTCCAAGTATCACGCAGAGCATCCATTCGAGCTGCGCCTTGACGTCGGCACGCGCATGGTAGACTACGAACCCGCCGAATCGACCACCGACCTTTTCGGCGGCAACTCGAACTGGCGCGGCCCGGTGTGGTTCCCGCCGAATTACCTGATCATCGAGGCGCTGCAGCGCTATCACTACTACTTCGGGGACGACTTCATGGTCGAATGCCCCACGGGATCCGGCAAGTTCATGAACTTGTGGGATGTCGCGACCGAGCTTTCGCACCGGCTCATCGATTTGTTCGTGCCCGGAACCGATGGGCGGCGCCCCATGCTCGGGGCGGTCGAGAAGTTCCAGTCCGATCCGCACTTCGCCGGGCTGCTGCCGTTCTACGAATATTTTCACGGCGACACCGGCGCCGGCTTGGGCGCGATGCATCAGACGGGCTGGACCGGATTGGTCGCCAAGCTGCTCCAACAATGCGCCGAGTACTGCGGCCAGGAGAAAAACCCGGTATGAGCGCGCAGGCGGTCGACGCGATCGTCATCGGCAGCGGCCAAGGCGGCGTGCCGTTCGCGGCCGATCTCGCGCGCGAGGGCAGGAGCGTCGTGTTGTTCGAGCGCGGCCGCCTCGGCGGCAGCTGCGTCAACTACGGCTGCACCCCCTCGAAAGCGTTTCTGGCGGCCGCGCACAACGCGGGTCGCGCGCGCAACGCCCGGAACTTGCACGTGTACGCGCAGGTCAGCGTGGATTTCTCCGCCGTCATGGAGCGCGTGCGCTCGATCCGCGACGAGTTCATGCACGCCGTCGCGCAAAAGCTGGACGCCGCCGGCGTTCGTGTCGTGCGCGCGGAAGCTCGCTTCACCGGCCCGCGCACTGTGACTGCCGGCGACGACGAGTTCAGCGCGCCGCTCATCGTCATCGACACCGGTACGACGTCGTTCTTCCCCGATGTCCCCGGCCTCGCCGGC
This sequence comes from Vulcanimicrobiota bacterium, assembly GCA_019237415.1. Lineage (GTDB taxonomy): Bacteria > Vulcanimicrobiota > Vulcanimicrobiia > Eremiobacterales > Eremiobacteraceae > JAFAHD01. Next base: position 23,187 of record JAFAHD010000130.1, on the reverse strand, counting down.
ACGCAGTATCTCACAAACGAAACCTTCTTCGGATTGACTGCGTTGCCGCGCCGCCTGTTGGTCATGGGCGGCGGTTACATCGGGCTCGAACTCGGTCAAGGGATGGCGCGTGCGGGTTCGCAAGTCGACATCGTCGACCACAATCCGCGCGTGCTCGCTCGCGAAGAGCACGAGGCGAGCACGGTGCTCGAGGGCTGCTTGCGCGACGACGGCATCCGTTTGCATCTCGGCACAGATGTGAAGGGCGTCGAGCATAGCGCGTCGGGATTCGCGCTTTCGCTGGACACCGGGCAGCGCCTCGAAGGCGACGCGCTGCTCGTCGCGGTCGGCCGCACGCCGAACAGCGAGACGCTGAACTGCCCCGCCGCCGGCATCGAGCTGGACCACCGCGGCATGGTCAAAGTGGACCGTCAACTGCGCACCACCTGCTCCGGCGTGTATGCGATCGGCGACGTCGCCGGCCAGCCTGCCTTCACGCATGTATCGTGGGAAGACTATCGCCGCCTCAAGGACATCATCGCGGGCGGCGCGCGCACGCGTGACGACCGCGTGCTCGCCTACACGACGTTCACCGAACCGCAGGTCGCGCGTGTCGGGATGACCCTTGAGCAGGCGCGCGGCGCCGGCAAGGATGCCCGCTGCGTGACCCTCGAGCTGGCCGACGTCGCGCGCGCCGTCGAATGGAGCCAGACCCAGGGCTTCTTCCGGTTGGTCGTCGAGAAGCCGTCGGATCTGATCCTCGGCGCGACGTTCGTCGGCTACGAAGCCGGCGAGCTCATCCACGTCATCCTCGCGCACATGGAAGCGGGCTCGACGTGGCAAGTGCTCGATCGCTCCATGCACGTCCACCCGACCTACGCCGAGGGCCTGCCAAGCCTCGCGCGGCTGCTCGAATAACACTTGTAACCCCGGTCCAACCTTCTTCTCACGAACTTCTAAGCGAACGGCGTTGCGCGTCACGCGTCGTTGTGGAAGCATGGAGCAGGGTGTAACTCTCGAGCAAGGACTATTGACATGCGACGCACTCTTCTCACGCTTCTCGCGATCGCCGGCGCCCTCGGCGCGTTGGGCGCGCGCGCCCAGGCCGATGTCATCTACGGACCCATTGGTGGCCGCGTCTTCGTCGCCGAACCGGTCGTCGTCTACCCAGATTACCGCGTCGTCGACGCCGACGACCGCTTCGCCCGCGCACATGACGTGCAGGGCGTCGTCACGAGCTTCGACCGTTTCAACATGACGCTGCGCGTCAGCGGCAACGAGTTCCCGGTGCTGCTCCACCAGGGCACCGTCATCAAGCCGACCGGCACGACGCTTGCGCCGAGCATGGTCGTGAACATCGAAGGCTACTGGCAATCCGGTACGTTCTTTGCGAACCGAATCGTCGTCGTGCGCTACTAAGCGCGCACGCAGGGGGATAGTCATGCGCTCACCCAATCGATGGTCGATCTTGCCCGCTGTGATCGCGAGCAGCGCTCTCTCGTTGGTCGCGATCGGCATCGTGCACGCGTCCGCTTTGGCGGACGACGGCGGCGTCGCGCGCATCAGCGTGCTCAGCGGCTCGGTGACGCTCAAGCGCGCGGACTCGGGCGACTCGGTCGCGGCCGCGATCAACGCGCCCGTCAACGCCGGCGATTATCTGGTGACCAGCGACGGGGCGCGCGCGGAGGTGCAGTTCGACGGATCGGATGTCGTGCGCATGGACTCGGATGCGCAGGCGCGCTTCACGAGCGTCGAGGGACCCGCCAACTCGCTGCAGCTGGCCCAGGGTACCGTCGAAGTGAAATCGCTCGCGCGCTCAGCCGGGCAGCCGTCGGTGCAGACGCCGTCGGCGACCATCCGCGGCGACGCGCCGGGCCGCTACCGCGTGGCAGTCGACGATCAAGGCGACACGCTGCTCGCGGTGCGCTCCGGCTCGGCCGACGTGATCGGCGCGCAAGGCACCCAGACGTTCACCGCAGGCACGACCGTGCAAATCAGCGGCAGCGCGCCTAACGTGCAGGTCACACCGGTGTCGAATCTGACCGTCGACGCATTCGACTCGTGGAACGGCCAGCGCGATCAGTATCTCGCGGCCGTGTCGGACGATCCCTATGCGGATAGCGGCATCACCGGCCTTGCCGATTTGGACACGTACGGGCACTGGGTGAGCTACCCGCAGTACGGCCAAGTGTGGGTCGCCAATTCATATCCGGCCGGCTGGGCGCCGTATCAGTATGGGCATTGGGTGTGGCAGCCGTACTACGGCTGGACATGGGTCGGCTACGAGCCGTGGGGTTGGGCGCCGTATCATTACGGCCGTTGGTTCTGGGCGGCGAACACCGGTTGGGCCTGGTATCCTGGCCCCTTCTACGTGCGTCCGGTCTATCGACCCGCCCTCGTCGCGTTCTTCGGCTATGGCGGGGGCGGCGGGTTCTCGTTCAGCTTCGCGGCGGGCAACGTCGGCTGGGTGCCGCTGGCGCCTTATGAAGTGTACCATCCTTGGTGGGGGCCGGCGTTCGTCAATCACACGACCGTCGTCTACAACTACACGAACGTCACCAACGTGACGAACGTGAACATCACGAAGTACTACCGAAACGCGACGGTTCCGGGAGGCGTCGCCGTGGTTGGCCACGAGCAGTTCGTCAACGGAGAGCCGTACAAGTACCAGAGCGTGACGCCGGGCGAGCTGCACAATGTTTCGCTGGTGCGCAGTGCGCTGCCGGTCGTACCGACCAAGCAGAACCTCGCATTCACGACGAGCGGACACGCCGGCGCGACGCCGCCGCTGTCGTCGCGGTTCGCCACGCTTCCGGCTCCGTCGAAAGTGCCGCCGACGTTCGCACAGCAGCGCGCTGTCGTGACGTCAGTGACCCAGCATATCTATCCGAGTGGCGTCGTCAATGCGGCGGCGCACAACCCGGGCGGCTCCGGTGCAACGGTCAGTTCGCCCTGGGATCGATTCAACACGGGCAACGGCGCTGCGGCCGGAACGACCAACGGCAAGAAGCCGTTGTACACGGGTACGTCGACGTACAACGGTGCCTCCGGCAACCACAACGGCGCGACAGGCGGCACGAGTAGCGGCGGCGCGAACCCGGGCAGCACGAACAGCGGCGGCTCGTCCAATAATCACAAGAACGCCAAGGCGCCCAAGCACCCGAGCAAGCCAAAAGGCGGCAATGGCTCGTCAGGCGGCGGTCAAGGAAATGGTGGTAAGGGCAGCGGCGGCAAGAACGGCAACGCCGGCAACGGCAAACCCGGCTAACTTTCGACGCCGTCTAGAGCTTCGGGCGAGCCGCGATCGCATCGCGCGGCTCGCCCGATCGTAGTGCGGCGTCGACCGACTCGGCGTAGCGATCCATCATCGCCAAGTCGATGGCGAGCGGCGCGTTCGCCGGATTGGCCAACCGCGCGCGCGCACGTTCGATCATGATGCGCGCGCCCTTGAGATTTCCGTGCTCGATGTGGTAGACTGCGACCGCGAGCTGGATCAATCCGCGGAGGCCGTCGTCGCGGCGGCGCATCCAAAGACCCTCGAGCACTTCGTGCGCCAGGAAGAACTCGCCGTCATTCCAACAGCGCGCAAACGCCGCAACTTCGGGCTCGCCGGGCGCGTTTGAACCGGTCACGCGCGGACCGTTCTGATCGCCAAGGGTACGCTCCCCGGCGCCGCCAACCGACAAAGATGTTCGGTCCGCCGCTCATGTCGCCGTCGCTGCAGGTCGTGACCGGCATGATCACGCCGGCCATCCTTATCCTGGCAGCCGGCTCGCTCGTCACGAGCACCCTGGTGCGCATCGGGCGCATCGTCGATAACATCCGCGCGCTGATGAATCGCGGCATGCGGATGCGGCGCGACGGCAACGACGAGGCCGTGCGCATCATAGACCAAATGCTCGAGGTGCTGCTGCAGCGCAATGACTTGGCGCGCCGTGCGTTGTTGGGATACTACGCGTCGATCAGCTTGTTCTTGCTGGGTAGCTTGGTCATCGCGCTCACGCTGTTGTTCCACAGTCCGCTCGCCTACCTCGGGCCGCTGATCGTCATCGTCGGCGGCGGATTCTTGTTCGCGGCCTCGGCGGCGCTGGTCTTCGAGGTCAACCTCTCCAGCGGTTCGGTGCGTCAAGAGGTCCAGTGGTACCGGATGCGCGCATTCGATCCACCCGCGGAGCATGGGGAAAAGGTCAGCGAGGCGCAGACGCCGCCGGGCTAGGAGAGGGGCGTTCGAACTTGAGGTTCGTCGACGACAACATGATCATGGTGACGCCTCGAACTTCGACGAGCGAGATCTGCTTTTGCGCGCTGCCCGAGACGAACTGCACCGTCTCGTCTTTGATCCGGCCTCCGAAGGGCAGCGAGATCTGACGCTTCGACGCCGGCGACCGCCGGTCGTAGTAGGCTTTGACAGCTTCAAAACTGTGGGTCGTCTCGAAACCAGCGGTGATGGTCGTCATGGCTCCCACCGGCGTGTTCGTAGTGCTCTCGGTGTCATCGCCCATGGGCGTCGCGCCCGGATACACCGGTAGCCCGATCGTCTTCTCGATCTGGGGCGTGTGAGGGACTTTCGCGGTCGACGACGAGCAGGCGGGCAGCAGCGACGCAGCGGTGAGCGCGAGGAGCAAACCGAGCGCGTTACGAGCTGGCGAGCGCATCGGCACCCTCGACGAACTCGAGCAGGGATGGGTAGATCGTCTCGACCGGCAACCGGCCGGCTGAGTTGTCGACGATGTCGTGCGGCAGGCGACCCGCATCGAGCGTTCTCCGAACAACGCGGTTGCCTCGTTGCGCCCAGCGGTCGTACAGCTCTGCGGAGATCCGGTTGTTCACCGCGGGATCATGCGCGTTCACGAACAAGCCGCTGACGCACGCGCGCGCGCGCCGGTCCTTGGCGCTGCTGCGCAACGTCGCGCTGATGCGCAGCTGCGCCGCGAGCATGTGCGTGGGGTAGCGGGCGTAGGCATATGACGGCGTGGCTGGGTTTTCCGCGCCGGCACGCGGGTCCCACCAGACGAACAGGTTCGGCAGGGCATCGAGGACGACGCCGAGGCCGGCGTTCGCCCACGCCGGCACTCTGGCGATGCCCATGAACGGCGAAATCGCCGTGGCGCACGCGATCGGACGCTGGTCCCCGACCCAGGCGGCCAGCACGCCGCCCAGCGAGATGCCTGCCACGTGCGCGCGCGACCCAAGCCCAGCCGCGACGTCCGCAGCGGCGGCCGCCGCAGCCGTCAAGTCGTCGCCGGTGTAGTCCGCGAGCGCCGTCGTCATCTTGTCCTTCATGCCATGCCCTGGCAGTCGCGGGATATAGACGTTGAAGCCCGCGTCGAAGAAACGCTGGCCGAGCTCGGCGAACTGCTGTGGGCAGTTGGTGAAGCCGTGGAAGAACGCGATCGCGCGCTCCGACTGCGCGCCGCGATCCAAAACGCGCGAGTAGCAGATTGGATCGATGCGCGCGTCGGCGCGTTCGGCCGCGGCGACCGCATCGCACGCGGCGCAAGCCTCTTCGTACGTCATCTGCGGTGCGGGTTCGGTCGCGCCGGACGTTCTCTTCTATCCACAAGTTTATGCTCAAGGACTGCATGCCGGACCGAGCGAACGGCGGCCGAAATCAGCGCGTGTTTTCGCACACGCGCGCGATGTCATTTCCGGGTCAATGCGAGGGGATCAGCATGACGTACTCGGGCCGCTCTGCTATTGCGATCGCAGCCGTCTCGGCCGCGATCATCCTCATCGGCGCTTCGTCGGTGCTCGCCGGCACGACCGGCCGCATCCGCGGGCGGGTGCTCGACAGCCAATCGCAGGCGCCGGTCGCCGGCGCCGAGGTCACGGCGTCCTCGCCATCGCAAGTCGCAAAGGAAACGACAACGGCAAGCGGCGGGTATGTGTTCGTCTCGCTCGCACCCGACACGTATACGTTGACGGTCGTCAAGAGCGGCTACAACACGACCACCAAACCCGGCCTCACGGTGCTCGCCGATCAAGAGCAGGACGTCGACATCGCGCTGCAACGATCCGTCGCGACGCTAGGCACGGTGACCGTGCGATCCGGCTCGAGCCTCCTCAAGCCAGGCACGACGAGCGACGTCTACTCGATCAACGTCGCGGGCGCAACTGCCGCTAAGGCGCTGGGAGGCCCAGGCGGCATCGACCAGGCGTATGCGTCGATGGCGTCCGTACCGGGAATCAACCTGCCGCAGGGCCAGCAAGGATGGTATCAGACGGTCTACATCCGCGGCGGCGATCAGGATCAAGTGGGTTGGGAGCTCGACGGCATCCCGGCCAACAGGTCGTACGACAACGCGCCGATGACGATGCTCTCCAATATCGGACAACAGGAGCTTCAAGTCTATACGGGCGGTACTCTGGCGACCGCGGATGCCTCTGGCATTTCCGGCTACGTCAATCAGGTGATTAAGAAAGGCACCTATCCAGCCTATGCCGACATCGTGCTCGGCATCGGCTTCCCCTCGTACTATAACAAAGCAAGCCTCGAATTTGGCGATGCGACTCCAGACGGACGTTTTTCGTACTACGCCGCCTTCGCATCGAGCTTGCAGAACTACCGATACATCGATCAGAGCAACGGCGCAGGGGCCGGCGGTTACTTCTACCCGCTGAACATCCCCTCAACGTTTCCGAGCAACATCAACGCAGGCTCTCAGGACATCTACACCGGAGGCAGCCCGCTGACGTTTGCCCCAGGCCAATCATACGGCATCTATCAGACGCGCGACCATGAAAACGTTGTCAACCTGCACTACGCGCTGCCGCATCATAATGATGCGAACAGCGACGATTTGCAATTCCTCTATCTCAGCAGCTATCTGCTCACCTGGTATTACAGCTCGATCAACGATCTAGGCGGACAGACAAACGTATACAGCACCAACGGCGGCGCCGTCATCCCCTGGCAAGACGGGTTCGTCTACACGGGTCCGATGTATGCGCCGCTCGCGGCCAACAATACGCCGGTCTATTTGTTCCCGAGCGCCCCGTCACACGTTCCGTTCAGCGCTCTGCCGACCGCCGCTCAGGATGGCAATTCGAACTCCGTCTCTATCGAGAAGGTGCAATACCAGCGCAATTTCAATAGCCGCTCATACCTGCGCGTGTTCGGCTACTGGCTGTACTCCGACTGGTTCATCAACGGGCCGCTGAGCAATTTCTTGCCATTCGGCGCAGAAGTCGCCGATTACGAACTTCCCGTGCACCAGTACGGCGTCAGCGCCAGCTACACCAATCAGATAAACGATCAGAATCTGCTCAGCGCATCGATATACGACCAGTTCGCCACGGTGCAGCGGTATTCGACGACCAACGGCTTTCCCGGCTCGACGACCGGATCGGGCGTTGCCGCGCAGATCACCAACGACATTAATCCGTTCGTCGCAGGCGAGTGCTATAACAACGCAGGCGCGGTTTCCAGCTGCTTCAGCTCCGCCAACCGAGGCACGCTGAGCAACCCGCTGCCGTTCCCAGCCGTCAGCGGCGTTTGGTACGTGACGGCCAACGGCTATCGCGCAAATCTAAGCCAGGTCAACCCGCTATTCCGGGCCGCTGCCGTGAGCGATTCATGGCGACCAAACGACCGATGGACGGTCAATCTCGGCGTGCGCTTCGAGAACTACACATTCAACCTGCCGGATACGGTCGATGGCTACCCGGCGCGCGCCTTTTGGTTCGCGGCGTACAACCGCGAGTTCTGTCTCGTGCCCGGCGTGCTCTCGCCGGAACAAAATCCGGCCTTCACGACGACGAGCTGCGCCGCGGAGTTCGGTCCAGGCGCGACGCCGGTCAATCTGCAAAACCAATCCAGCGGCACGCAATCGAACTCGATCACGCAGCCGCGCTTGGGCCTCACGTATGCTGCCGGCGCCGATGATGTCATCCGCGGCTCGTATGGGTTGTTCGCACGTCCCCCGGACTCGCGCGACGCAGCGTACAACACGGTCCAGCAAGACTTGGCAAGCTTCGTCGGTACCAATCTCGTGCCGTATGGCTACTTCACGCCGCAGAAACCGATCTACCCGGACAAGTCATGGAACGGCGACCTGTCGTGGGAGCATCACTTCAAAGACACGTCGGTGAGTTTCAAGCTCACGCCCTTCTATCGCAGCACAGAGAACCAGCTCCAGCAGTTCATCCTCAACCCGCTCACCGGCCTTTTCGGCAGCATTAACGACGGGCACCAGACATCGGAGGGCGTCGAGTTCGCGCTCAGCGCAGGCAATTTCAATGCTGACGGTTGGTCCGGTCAACTCGCCTATACGTACACGCATAGCCAAATCGTATACACCGATTTCATCAACGGCCATAACGTCATCGACAACATCAACACGTACATCACGCAATACAATCAGTATACTTCCGCGTGCGCCGGGCTTGCGACCGTCCAATGCTCGCCGAACGGCCAACCGAACACGCTTTCGTTCCAGTGCTTCCATACGACGGGCGTCGGCTATAACGGCCCGTGCGCGGTTGGAGACATCACGAATCCGTACTACGCGCTCGCTGCGCAGCCGCTGCTCAACCGTAGCGCGGCGTACACGACGTACGACTTGATTCCGTCGCCGTTCGCCGCCGCAAACGGATACGCCACGCCTGAAGTCGCGTCGCTCATCGTCCAATACAAGAAGGGGCCGCTGACTGTCGTGCCGAGCATGACGTTCAGCTCAGGTGCGTCTTATGGATCTCCGCTTTCCGTGCCCGGCTACGCGCCCAATAGCTGCACAGCCGCGCAAGCCGGCACAAACGCGGCGAACACGACCAGCTGCGGCGGTTTCGTGTTCATCCCGGATCCTTACACGAATCAATTCGACAATCTCGGCGCGTTCAAACAGCCGTCGCGATTCACGCTCAATGTGCAACTTGGCTATCAAGTGACTCAGGCGATCAAAGCGACATTGACGATGACCGGCATCGTCGATCAATGCAACCAGCGCGGCTACGTGTGGGACTATCCGACGACGTGCGTCTACTCGAGCCTGCCGTCGAGCATCTTGCCGCCGTCGGGCAACTTCTTGACGCCGGCGGCAACGCCCATCCAGCTCAAGTATCCATACGCGATGTGGCTCAACAACAACAACACGGGCGCCGTGGGTGTGAAGAATCCGTTCCAAGCGGCGTTCACGGTGGAGTTCAAGCCGAGGATCTAAACGCGGATTATGGGTTTCACCGCAGCAAACCAATTCTGGGATTCGCATGCTTCGACGTCTCGAGCTATATGTGGAAAGTCATTCGGTCGAATGAGTCTGCCGTCGAGCACAGCGGCTGTACGGAAGCCGGTTTTGTTGTTGTTGAGCCACACGCTGTACGAAGATGCCGTTCCAAGCCGCGTTCACGATCGACTTCAAGCCGAAGTGGTAGGCGCTCGCTAGGCCCGAAGCCACAACAGGCCCGCCGTCAGCAGGAGAACAACGCTGAAACCGTACTTCAGCGCGGCCTCCGGTAGCCTGTGCGCGAGCGACACGCCCCATGAGACCGTGAGCACGCTGCCGGCTGCAAGCGCGAGCCCGACCGGCCAGCGGATGTCGCCCGCGCCGCCGTACACGACAAGCCCGAACAACAGGCTGGGCAGCACGAGCGCGAGGCCCATGCCTTGCGCAACGGTCTGCGCGTAGCCGAACAGCAGCGTCAGCGCCGGCACCGAGAACACCGCGCCACCGACCGTGAACAGACCGGAGAGCGCGCCGCCAGTCAAGCCTATCAATCCGGTGAACGGCCAGGGCAGCATCGGCTTGACGCTCTTGCGCGATTCTCCGCCGCGCGTCTCGCTATACCCGCGCCACGCGTAGTACAGCGCGAGCACGATCAGGAAGACCGCAAACGCGCGCCGCAGCGGCGTGCTCGGCAACGCGACCGCGAGGCGCGCGAAGAAGTAGGTCATGGCGCCGGCCGTGAGCGCCATGAGCGCGATGACGCGCGCGTCCATGCCGCCCCTGCGCCAGTAGTGATAGAGCCCGATGAGGACCGTGGGAACGACCATGACGAGGGACGTGCCCTGCGCGTGCTGCTGGTCCATGCCGAACGCGATGCCCAATATGGAGATCGCGATGAGCCCGCCGCCGATGCCGAACAGGCCACCCAGCCAACCGAGCAGCGCGCCGAGGATGATGAACAGGATGATTTCGAGCGGCGACACCTGGATGCGCGGTTATTCGGGTGACTGCAGCCGCGCCTTGTGTGACTACGAGTTACGTCTCATGGGCAGGTGGAGCCTCGCCCGCGCGGCGTAAAGCCACCATCGTGCAGAAACTACACGCGATCCTACTCGCGGCGCTGCTTGCCGCGCTGGCCGGATGCGCCTCGACGCAGCCGATCACGACGGAAAACGACCCCGACGCGCAAAGCGTCATGGACACCGTCATACCCGGGGTCTTCGGGCATTGGGATGTCAACGCGCTCGTCGCTGTTGGCGACCCGGCGGTGTACACGAGCGACCGCATCGCACGCGCCCGAACCTTCTTCCACGAACTCTCGGTATCACTGGGCCCAATGACCGCCTACAACAAGGCGAAGGGAAAGACCGAGATCACGGGGAGCGGGCCTGATCAAACCAAGCGCGCCACGTACGACGCGACGATGTCATACCAGAACGGCTCGGCCGACATCCACGTCGTCGCGGTGAAGAAACAAGGCAAGTGGCTTGTCGAGGACGCGAGCGTGCAGCCCAGCCACCACCTGCTCGTCCACTAGCAGCCGCCGCCGCTCTGACCTCCGCCGTTTCCAATCGGCCCTGCCGCGCTGCCCCAGGTCGCGCCGTGTATCGTGCCGTTGTTGCCACCGACCGAGTCGTGGAATGTCGTTCCCAAGCCTTCGTTCATCATGTATTGCGCCACCAGCCCGTTCGAGGGGATGCCTCCTGACGAGAAAAGCGCGCTGATCTCCGCGGCCGAGAGCGGCCGGTTCCAGATCCAAATCGGCCCGATCGCGCCCTGGAAGTAGCTCGTGAGATCCTTTGAGCCGACGCGCAGCGGCGCCGATCCCGGCTGTGGCGGCTGCGCTAGCGACGCGTACGAATCCGCGTGCCTGAACACGCCGTTCTTGTAGATCGACACGGTGTTCGAGCTCTGATCGGCGACGCCGACCACCTGCAGCCATTGGCCTGGCTGGATAGGATCTTGGAAGTAGCTACCGCAACCGCGTCCGCCGTCAAGCTTGAAGACGTAGAAACTGATGCGATTCTGGCGCGGGCCGGGATCCGTTAGGCTGTACATGCGAAACGTCCACTCTTGCTGCGCGTCTTGACCTTTGCCCAGCCAGTGAACGTACTGTTGCGAGGCAAGGCTGCCTTCCGTCTTAGAAAAAGTGAGGCTGTCCGGGCGCATCCAAACCGCGACCGTCATGCCGGCGCTGCTCAACCCGAAGGCTGCGCTCGAGGGTATCTCGACGTATGCGTTTGTGCCGTTGAAAACGAGGTAGCTGCTCGGCGCTTGCGCGGCGCTCGCAGCCGCGAGGTGCGAGAGCCCGAGCAACGCCGTGATGGCGACGGCAAACCCGAATCGATGTGCGAGGATCACGGTGTGGCCTCCCGAGCGTCCTTCTAGGGTGGCGTTGCCAAATCGAGGATCCGCGCCACCCGCGCTTGCTCTTCTTGAAGTGGCCTGGGGTTGGGGATGCACGCCGCGGTGCCCTTCGATTGCTGCATCATGACCGGGGCCAGCGCGCCGGGCGCAGGACACGATTGGTGGTCCAACCCCAGCCAGTGGCCGGTCTCGTGATTGAGGATCATCGTGCGGTAGTCGTCCAGCGCCCCGTGCCAGAAGAGCGATCCGCCGAACCAGCGCGTCTGATTGATGACGATGTCGCGCCCTGCGCGGCAATCCCACTGCCGGCTGCAGCCGCCGCCGAAAGACGCCATCTCATCTGCTGACGCCAGCCACACGGTGAAGTCTGCACCCGTTTGCACCTGCCGGAATGCCACCCGCCCGCCGAGCGACCAGCCGCGCGGATCTGCGTAGACGCGGGAAACGAATGCGGCGAATGCGTGCATGTCTGCGTGGATCGCCCCGCGTTGCGCGATCGCATACGTGAACGTGCGCTCGACGCTGCCGTGGACGGTCACGACCGCCGCAAGCGCCGAGACCATGGCTTCCCTCGCGCCGGGCAGTCCGAACTTCGCGAGGTCCGTCAGCTGGCGACCGTGAGTCGCTCGATGTACCTGCCCGCTTGCGCTGCAAGGAAGCCGAGCAGCCGCACTGTGTGCGTATCGATCTGCCGCGGCTGGCGATAGTGCGTCGAAAAAATACCGATGAGCTCGCCCGAACGGGAGAAGATCGGCGTCGATTGCACCGCTCGCGCGCCGGCGTTCAGCATGATCTTCAAGGCCGGCGTGCCCACGAAAAGCGGACTGCGCTCCACGTCTTCCACGACGATCGTCTGACGTGTCTTGAGCGCCGTGCCGCACGCCGCCTCGCTCTCCTTCACTTCGCTGAAAAACGCGAGGAACTCATCTGCGAAACCATCGTGCACCGTGATCCGCAAAACGCCGTCTCGATCGACGAGCTGGATATTTCCCATATCCGAGCGGGTGATCTTCTTTGCGACGGCGAGGATTTCGGCGAGCAGGTTATCCATCGTCCCGATGCGCGACAACTGCACATCGACTCGGTCCAACGTCGACTGCAGCTCCTGCCCGCACTCGCGACAGAGCGCTACCGTCCCATCCGCGTCACTCTGCCAGGTGACGCCAAATACGCGTTTCTTGCAGATATCACAAATCATGACCCGCCCAAGCAAACGATTGTGGGGAGTTGTTACGGGTAGGTGAGGAGGCCACCTTGTCCCTTTGATCCACGGCGCGCAAGAGTCGGCTTCCGCCTTGGCGTACAGCAAGCGTCCACCGATCGAGGAGGTAGACGTCCATGAAGCGGAAGACGCCCGTTCGCCCTTCGCGTGCGATCGTGCATGTCGTGAACCCGGCCGCGTATCGGCAAGCGCATCCAAAATTCCCCGGCGCTGCGGGCAGCCATCAGTTCGCGCCGGACAAATTGCCGCAATCATTCAACGGCGCACCGGTCGTCGATCAGACCAAGAACCCGCAGCAACCATGGCGCGATCTCCCGGCGCCGACCGGGCAGGCGCCCTATCACCTCGATCTTGGTCAAGTGCTCGACGCCGCGACGCTCGGGCGCATCGCCTCATCGGGCACGCTCATCTTCCACGCCGTCGGCGATACGGGCGGCGTGAACACCGTAACCTACCAGGACAACGTCGCGTCCTACATGGCGCGCGATTTCTTAGCCGGCGATCCGGTGAACAGCCCCTCCTTCTTCTATCATCTCGGCGACGTGGTGTACTACGACGGCGAAGGGGCGAATTATTATGCCGAGTTCTACGAGCCATACATGGACTATCACGGCCCGATCTTCGCTATTCCCGGCAATCACGACGGCGACGTCAATCCATCAACACGAGAGTCGAGTTGTGAGGCGTTCGTACGCAATTTCTGCGCACAGGCAGCGGTGATCAGCTCGGACAACCACGACTCGCCGCGTACCACGATGACACAGCCGAATGTCTATTGGACGCTCACGACGCCGTTGGCGACGTTCGTCGGCATGTACAGCAACTGCCCTGAGGGCGGTCAGATCGCGCCGGCTCAAGCGCAATGGCTGGCGGGCGAACTCGCTGCCGCCGCCAAGAATAGCGCGCTGATCCTGGCAGTCCATCATCCCGTGTACTCAGCGTACGGGCCGAAGCCCGGGAAGCAGCACCTGTTGAGCGTCATCCAACAGGCCTGCGCGTCAGCGAAGCGCTCGCCTGACGTGATCCTCACAGGACACGTCCACAACTATCAGCGGTTCTCCGCGCCCGTGATGGCTGCCAAGTCGATTCCGGTCATCGTCGCTGGCGCGGGTGGCTACAATAAGCAGCTCCATACGCTCAGCTCTGCATTCCACGCGCAAACGCCGCCCATCGCGATCGCCGGCCAACCCGGTGCCGTGCTCGAGAACTTCAACGACCAGCAACACGGCTATCTCAAGGTCACCATCACGGCTAAACCGCGTCAGGTCCTGTGCGAATACTTCGCGGTCCCAGAACCTAGCGCGCCAGTCACGACGCCACTCGCGCGGTTCGATGCGGTCGCGGTGCCCTATTGATTCAGTTTGGTATTGGTTTAGTGGGCGTTCGAAGCGAACGTGCGCACGCCGTACTGGCTTGCAGCGACGCGGTCGTTCACGAATTCATCGAGTTTCGTACGCTCGTCCGGACTGATAGCTACGAACTGAACGCCGTAGCGTGCATGGAAGCCGTTGAACCCGGGGCGGGCGTAGATCACCCGCGCTTGCAGCTCGTAGCGATGTTGGACGCCGAGGTACATCGATAGGCCGAGGTGTTCGCCGACCCGCATGGGCTGATGCGTTCGCAGTGCCGCACCGCCGGCGGACACGTCTTGGAGGATCGCGGCGTGCTCTTCGCCGGTGAGGAGCCGCAGGCGCACCGGCTCGTCGATAGCGAGCCGCGCGCTGCGCGCCTTGAGGCCGCGCGGTGTCCGTTTCTTGCCTTTGAACAAAAACGCGAGAATGGACATGATCGGGTGGTTAGGCTCCCCCTCGAATCATGTGACAGCCGTCACCGGGCGGCTGTGACAGCGGTCATGATAGAATTCCAGAGAGCGGGACGTCGTTAGCGGACAGGCGCCTTGGATTCCGTTCAGCGAGACGGGGAGCGTCTAAACCGGAGATACGCGGCGCCGCGCACGTCGACGTACTGTGCCGCCGGCGTCTCGACGATGCGCACGATGGCCGTCTGGCAGGCCGGGCAGCGCAGCACCGCCCCCGGCCCGCGTACGAACGCCATCAACGCGCCGATTTCGGCGCTCCTCGCGCATCCGGCGCAGCGCGTTCCCACAATCGTCATGTCGCGGCCGAAGAGCTGCTGCAGCCCGCCCGCGACTGCATTGCCGTCTACCATGAGCACCTGATTCATGTCTTGCTCTGCAGGCATCGTCTCCTCACTTCCCAGTCGGCCCAAAGCGCTCGGTCCGGATCTGCGGTGCGGACAGTCCCATCCGCGTCAACGCATTTGCCGCTGATTCGACCAGCAGCGTCGGACCGCACACGTACGTGCGGACGCCCTTGCCAAGCGGGCTCACGACTTCGCCCAACATCGCGTCATCGATCCGGCGCTGATATCCGGTCCAGCCCACGGGTGCCTTCCGGGTGAACGTGAGGGCGACCTCGAGGGTGCGGTCTTCGCGCGCCAATGCGTCGAGTTCGTCTTTGTAGATGACGTCGTCACCGGTGCGGCAGCTATACAGCAGCCGCGTCGGAATCATAGACGAATGCGCCGCGCGGTGACGCAGCATCGCCATGAGCGGCACGACGCCCGAACCACCCGCGATGAGCATGAGCGGGCCGCCAAGCGCGACATTCCACACGAAATAACCGCCGACCGGCCCGCGCAGCTCGAGTCGATCGCCGACCGCGACCACGTCGTGAAGGTAGGGCGAAACCTCTCCGTCGGCGATGCGCTCGACGGTCAGATCGATCTCGCCGACACGCTCGGGCGGCGACGCGATCGAATAGCTGCGCTCGGTACGGTAGCCATCCGGCGCGGTCAGTCGCAAGTCGTAGTGCTGGCCCGGTTGATGCTCTGTCCAACGCGGCAGCGCGAATGCGAAGCTCTTTGTGTCGTGCGTTTCGACGCGGATGGCCGTGACCATAGCGGCTTGCCACTCGAGCGGCTGCATCGCCTAGTCTCCGCTGTAGCGCTCTTCTTTCCACGGATCGCCGTGCATGTTGTAGCCGAGCGACTCCCAAAAACCGGGCTGGTCTTGATCCATGAGACGCAGACCGCGAATCCATTTTGCGCTCTTCCAGAAATACAGATGCGGCACCACCAGGCGTGACGGGCCGCCGTGTTCGGGTGCCAGATCTTTGTCGTCGAATTGGTAGGCGACGAACGCCTGGCCGTTCACCAGCTCGGCGAGCGGGATATTCGTCGTGTAGCCGCCATCGCTGAACGCCATGACGTAGCGCGCTTGCGGCTTGAGCTTGACGGCCGCGAGAAGCGTGTCGACGCTGACGCCGAGCCATTTGGTATCGAGTTTGCTCCACTTGGTGACGCAATGGATGTCGACGGTCGACGACTGGCTGGTGAGCTTGCGAAATTCATCCCAGCTCCAACGCACGGGTGATTCTACGAGTCCCTCAAGCGTGAAGGTCCAGCGATCCAGCGGCGTGTGGGGCGTCGGGCCAGCGGACAGCACGGGGAAGTCGGTGACGAGGTATTGCCCTGGGGGAAGCCGTTTCTCGATGTCTGCGGACTGCCGGTGCCCGGTGAAACCACGCGATATCATCGCACGCGCTCCTTCCATTTGGAACTGAGGGCGCGCTGCTTGGACATGCGCCATTCGAAGGCCTAGGGCGGCGCCCCGATCGGCAAGAATTGGCTCGGCCTTCATGAGCATTTGGCTTGCCGCCGGCGTTCGAACCCCTTTCGCCAAGGTCGACGGCGCGCTGCGCAACCGCGACGCGATCGCGCTCTCGGTTCCGGTCGTGCGCCATATGATCGACGTGCTCGGTGGAGCGTCGCCCGATTTTGCGGTCTGGGGCACCGTCGTGCCGAATCTGACATGGAGCAACATCGCGCGCGAGGTGCTGCTCGACGCCAAGGTCGAGCCGAAGATCCCCTCGTTTTCAACCGTCATGGCTTGTTCTACCAGCATGGTCGGCGCGTTCGAAGCGGCCGGCATGCTCGACGGCGCACACCGCGCGCTCGCGCTCGTGGGTGGAACGGAAAGCATGAGCCAAATCCAGCTCGGACTCAGCATGCCGCTCTCCGAATGGGTGCGCAAGGTGTATCAAGCCAGGTCCTTGGGCCAGAAGCTCGGCGCCGTCGCAGAACTGCGGCCGTCAGCCATCGGTCTGTACATACCGAGCGTCACGAACCGCTCGACCGGCAAGAGCATGGGCGAGCACATGGAGATCACCGCCAAAGAGCTTGGCAGCATCTCGCGTGAGGCGCAGGATGCGCTCGCGCTCGAAAGCCACCAGCACGCGGTCGCAGCGTGGCAGCGCGGCTTTTTCGACGACCTCGTCATCCCGATCGGCGATCTGCGCCGCGATACGATTCCGCGAGCCGACACCTCGCTCGAGAAACTGGCTCGTTTGGCGCCCGCGTTCGACCGGACAAGCGGCCTTGGCAGCATCACCGCGGGGAATTCATCGCCGCTCACCGATGGAGCCGCAAGCGTGTGGGTCGCCTCGGACGCCGGGCTTGCGAAACTCCCGAGCGCAATGCCGCGCGTCCGGCTCGTCGATTGGGAGATCAATGCGATCGACATCTGGACCGAAGGCTTGCTCATGGCTCCGGCGTACTCGATCCCGCGCTTGCTCGCACGCAACGGTCTGAACTACGCGGACGTCCAGCTCTGGGAGATCCACGAGGCGTTCGCAGCGCAGGTGCTCGCGCACATCAAGCTGCTGGACGATCGCGCGTTCGTGCGCGAGAAAGCCGGCGTCGACAAAGACTTGGGCCAGTTCCCACGCGACCGCATGAATCCAAATGGCGGAAGCATCGCGCTCGGTCACCCGTTCGGGGCGACCGGCGCGCGCATCCTCAGTCAGGCGGTCAAGGAACTCGCCTCGCGATCGTCCGGTGAGCGCGCGATCGTGAGCATCTGTGCGGATGGCGGCCAGGGCAGCGTCGCGCTGCTGGAGTCCGCTTGAGCGAGGACTCGCATCATCCTCGCGTAAAGCCCGGCTGATGCGCGTCGGCCGCATCTTCGGTATCGACATCTATATCGATCCGAGCTGGATCCTTATCTTCGTCGTCGTCGCGTGGATGCTCAGCAGCGACGCAGGGCCGCTGCGTTCTGCCGGCTTGAGCACGCCCGAACGATGGCTGTTCGGCAGCCTGACTGCGCTTCTGTTCTTCGCCAGCGTGCTCGCCCATGAGTTGGCGCACTCCTTGGTGGCGCGTATGCGCGGATTGAACGTCTCGCGCATCACGCTCTTCATCTTTGGCGGCATCTCACAGCTGACCGGCGATTTCAAGAGCGCCACTGGCGAAGGCTGGGTTGCGTTCGTTGGCCCGTTGTGCAGCGCCGTGCTCGCCGCATTGTTCTACGTCGCGTCGCAAGCGCTCGGCGCGCACTCAGCGTTAGGGCTCTCCACCGGATACTTGTGGCAGGCGAACGCTGCCCTTGCGGTGTTCAACCTGCTGCCTGCCTACCCGCTTGACGGCGGCAAAGTGTTTCACTCGCTTATCTGGCAAGCGACAGGCGACCGGCGGCGCGCGACGCAAATCGCCTCTGCGGTCGGACAGAGTATTGCCATCGTCATGATCGCACTGGGCATCTTCCTCGCGTTCACATGGAGCTTCATCAACGGTCTTTGGCTCGCGTTCATCGGCTGGTTCCTCTTCCAGGCCGGGCGAGCCGAGGCATATCAATCAAGCCTCGGTGCGGCACTCGGCGGCCAAACGGCGAGCACCGTGGCCACGATGCCGCCGCCGCCGTTTAGACCCGATACGACCGCGAGCGATGCCACCCAGGCTCTACTTCGCTCCGGCCAACGCGCCGCCGCGGTCGTCAGCGACGGGCGGCTTCTAGGAATCGTCACGTTGAGCGACCTCGCGCGCGTGCACGTGAATGCGCCCGGCGTGCAGGTTTCATCGCTCATGACGCCAGTAGACAAGATCAAGAGCGTCGCGCCTGACAGCGATGCGTTGCAGGCGCTCAACTTGCTCGCGCAGACCGGGTTCCATCAGTTGCCCGTCGTCGATCAAGCGGGCGGGATCACCGGTTTTGTGACTCGCGAGGGTGTGCTGCAAAGACTTGCGCTGTCAAACTAGGCGCGCATGGCGGCCAACTAGTACGGCGTGCAGAGCGGATCGCCGATGACGATCTCTTTCCAGACGATCCAGGACATGCCCGAATAGAGCGATTCGCCCGTCGTGCGCCCCGCCGTGAGCGAGTGAAACACCGTCGGTGGATCGGGGATGGCAGCGAGATAAGGTTCGGTAACATCGCCGTGCACAGCGGTGACGCCTTGATGGATCAGATCCGCGATCTGACTCTGCCCGCCACCCGGCGTGCGGATGTTGCTCGCGGACGTGGAAACCGCGGTCTCCGCGATCGCGCCCGGTTTGAAGGTCAGCGCGTGGTACGCGGCGAGCGAAAAATGCGCGTCGTTGCTGCCCCAACTGACGTAGCCGATCAGCGGATTCGGCGGCGCGACGAATGCGGTGGTGTTGTCGATCTCAGCGTCATAGCCCGCGGCCGCGAGATTTGCTTGCGCGGTCTGCATCGCAGTGTTGAAGATGGTGTAGCCGTCGCCTTTGGTCGGGTCGACGTCGAAGAAAAACTCGCCGTGCGGCTTTGTGCTATCGCCTGCCAAACCGTTCTGCATGAGGCCGCTGACGTCGGCGATCGACCGGCCGTCCAGCCTCGTCACGAGCACCATGTGGTACGTGTCCGACGAGAACGCCGTCGCGGAGCCGAAGTATGGGTTGTTCAACGGCCCCGGCACCGGGAACGCGCCGGTCGATTGAGTCAATACGCCATCGACGCTGTAGCCGTTGAACGTTCCCCCGCCCGTGATGAGATACGGCATGCCGTACATCATGACCACGAAATCGATGCGCGTCCCGGCGCTGTGCAGCGACGCGATCGCGTGCGCGACCGCAGGGAACAGCGTGTTCTGCAGATCGGTCTGCAGAATCGTGTAGGTCGATGGATCGGAGTTCAACGCGACCAACAAGAGATTTCCTTGCGGAATATGCCGGCCGGCCATGTACGTCTGCGCGAACGTTTCGCTCTGCGCGATCGAGCTGTTCGCGACGACGAGGACGTGCGTGTTCGGGGTCGGGCTCGGCGGCAGCGTCGGCGTCGCCGTTGCGTGCGGCACGCCCGGCACGCTGCTGTTGCCGCCGCAGCCGGCGATCGCGAGCAATGCGATCGCGCCCGCGCACGACGATATCCACGAACGCTTCACAGCGTGGCCTTCGGAGCGCGACCGGCACGGTCCCGTCCTCGAGGGGGTCGTGGCCAGCCTCGATAAGACCTCGGCGGTGAACACGCACTCGGCAGATCTTGACATAGGTCACAGCCGCATCGCCACGCCGGCGCTTGCCGACTATCTCGCGGTCATGAGCCGTGCCGTTTTCCAAGCCGGCCTGCGCTGGGCCGACATCGATCGCCAGTGGGTTATGCTGTTGCAAGCGTTCGACAACTTCGATCCACGCAAGGTGGCGGGGTTTGATGAAACCGACATCCGGCGTCTCATGGCGACGCCGGGCATCTTGCACAGCGAGCGAAAGATCGAGGCGACGATAGCAAATGCCGGCGTCCTGATCGGGCTGGACCGGGATCATCAGGGGTTTCGGAACTATCTGCGCTCGCACAGATCGTACGCTGGCGTCGTCGCCGACCTCAAGCGCCGCTTCTCGTACGTCGGCGATGTCAGTGCGTACTACTTTCTGTTCCGAGTCGGCGAACCTGTGCCGCCGTTCGGCCGATGGATCCGCACCGTCAAAGGAGATCATCCCCGGATTCGCGCGATGGTCGCAATCAAACAGAGGCGGAGGCGCTCCCGATGATCGCATTAGTCGTGACGTGGGCGATGCTGGTGAAGTCAGAACCCGGCGTGCACGTCGGTCCGCTGTACCTCAATGAGACATTCGCTCAGGTTGAGCAGGCGCTCGGCCCCGCGCCGGTGACAAAGACGGTTTGCGGCACCGAACAAGATTTTTGTTTGCCGACATTGACGTATACCGACGGCGCAGATTCGCTTGTCATCACCGCGCACTATGCGGTGCCTCACACCAGCAAAGTCGACGTAGCTTCGCAAACGGTCGAACACTTGGTGTTCACGCGCGGTGCCAGTGCGGGCGCTGCGAGAATCACCAAGCCCAACCTCGGCCTGCTGCGCGACTGGAAATGGGAAGCGATCGGCGTTTTCGCGCCGCCTCCGCAGACTCTTCCGGGCTGGCAACGTGAGGTGAACGATGCCGGCGTATGGCTCAAGAAGCACGTCTGCGATTTCACCTCGACGGCTTCTAGCGCATATCCGCCCGGCGCAGTCGTCCTTACGGGGTGGAAAAAGAAGGCCGGCCAGGGTCAGTGGGGTTTCGACTTGGGCTATTTGGACTTTGCCGAACCCTGTCGCTGAGGTGCGCTCCGCGCATCGTTGTTGAGGAGCTCTTGGATGCGCGCGTCGCCGAAAACGATGTCGGCGATGCCGGGGAATAGATTGACGAGGAACACGGGCAGACGGTACGGCCACGGCACGATGACCGCGCGCCGTGGCCGTGCGATCGCGCCGAGGATCGCGTCAGCCACGATTTGGGGACCTGGACGGTTGGCCTCTTTCGGGTTCGCCGAACGGATGAGCCCGGGCTCGATCAGAGAGACAGTGATGCCGAAGCTGCGCACTTCGCGGCGCACCGAATCGCAAAGACCGCGTAGCCCAAACTTCGATGCGGAGTAGATCCCCAGGACGCCGGCTTCGCCCGCTACAGAACCGACGTGGACGATGCTCCCGCTGCGACGTGCCTTCATCGCGGGCAGCACCGCGTGCATGAGCCGCGCGGCGCCGAGCAGGTTGATGTCGACCACAGCCTCCAACATTTCGTCCGTCGCGTCGCAGAGCGAGGGGCTCGAACTGATGCCCGCGACATTCGCCAGGATGTCGACCTTGCCGAACTGGTCAAGGGTCGTCGCGACAAGCCGGTCGATGTCTTCACGCTGCGTTATGTCCGTCGGAACGGCGAGCACTGAAGCTCCGGCGGACGACAGCGTAGCTGTAACCGTTTCAAGCGCGCCGTCCGGCAACGCGGCCAGGACGACTGTCGCGCCTCGACGTGCAAGCGCGAGCGCCGTCACCGATCCAATCGTGCCGGAGGCGCCCACAACAATAGCGACCCGACCGTGCAGAACTTGCATGCCGCGCCGCTATTGGCGTTCAGTCACGCAGCTGCCCTGCAAGACGGGTGCGCGCGTTCTGTAAGCAAGCCCCAAAGACCAAGAGCCCGCAGTGGTTCGCACAATGCGGGCTCTCTTTTGGTCTTAGTTGGCTCCCCGAGTTGGACTCGAACCAACGACATTCTGATTAACAGTCAGACGCTCTACCAGCTGAGCTATCGGGGAATGCTAGCGCTGGGCTATGATACCCTACTTCGCCGCCTTTCGCAAGCAATCCAGCGTCTAAGACTGCCGACCCGCCCCCGACCGCCGGCGCGGAAGGTCGTTCTTCTAACCGTGGCGGGCCCGGGCGCCCTCGACCGTTAGGTCACACCTGGCATGTCGTAAATACCATAATGGTTGCCGGCACATGCCGACAGGCATCCTCGATTTCGCGCGTAACATCCCCTTCGTGGCTAGAAAAGAGCGCGAGATCGCACGAAACGACGCTATCGCCGCGCCTCCGAAGACTTCGTATGCGACTATTTCACACACGCTGCCCCTTGCGTTGACAGAGCGCCTGCGCGCGTTCGCGCACTACGAGCGCGTTTCGGCGAGCGCGGTGATCGAATACGCATTGGTCGGCCTCTTTCGGACGCGCGGCGACGCGCAGCTCGGCGCGATGCTGCGCCGCAAGGGCGCAGGCCCAAGGCGCAAGCCCAAAGGTCGCTAGCGGCTTCCGGCCTTCACAGGCCCTTCGTATCCATTTCGCATCGTTCTCCTACGCTTTGGCACGTAGCATCAAGCATCGCCTGGTGCGAAAGCGCGGGCGAATAGCGGAGGATACGACCATTATTGCACGCATGAAAACCGGCATCGAGAGCCGACGCGAGCCGGAGCGATACAGGCCGCAGGTCAAACTTTCGGTGAACGTGCCCGCGGACCAGGGCGAACGGCTGCGCACGCTGGCCTTCGAGCAGCGCGTGAGCGAAAGCTCGATCGTGCAAGTGGCACTGCGCTTGCTGTTCGGACGCGGCGACGACGCGGTCATTGGCCCTTTGTTGCGCGAGCACGGCGCCACGCTGCGCCGCAAGTAGCGCTTAGCGGGCCGCCTGCGCCGCGACGACGCGTGCGCGGCGCACGCAATCCGCGACGCTGACGCCATCGGCGTAGTTGCCGATCAGCAAAAGACCAGGGATCCGCGCGGCCGCCGCATCGATGCGCGCCACCCGCTGGGCGTGCCCGATGGTGTACTGCGGAATCGCGGCCGCCCAACGAAAGCCCGCGACGACTTTCGGAGTGCCGGGCGCGATGTGCATCACTCGGCTCAGGTCCGTGTGTGCGACCTGCGCGAG
>JAFAHD010000122.1 GCA_019237415.1 Vulcanimicrobiota bacterium | reverse complement strand
GGCGCGTCTGCAGGCAGACGTCAACGCGAAGAACGAAGGCCAGGTCTCGGGTGGTTTGGGCGCGGCATCGATCGGCCTTTCGGGTGAGTCGCAACTCGTGCAGGCAGAGCAGAGCCTCACCTCCGCGAAGTTAAGCCTGCAAACGGCCAAAGAGACGTACGACGCGGATCAAGAACTCTACAAGATCCAGGGGCTCGCGCGCCAGCAACTCGACAAGGACAAGGCGGCATACGACGACGCCGTCGCAAGCGAACAGGCCGCGCAGCGGCAATACGACCTGCTCAAGCAGGAGCTCAAGGACACCGGCGGCCAGCTTGATTCGCAGATCGCGGCGGACCGCATCTCGCTCGCCAGCGCACAAGCGCAGGTCGCATCCGCCACAGCGACGCTGCAGCTGCACGCGTCAAACCTCTCCGACACCGAAGTGCGCGCGCCGTTCGACGGCGTCATCCAGCAGCTGGGCAGCGCACCGACGACCGGTTCCACGACCCCGCTGTCGGTCGGCGATGCCGTGACGCCCGGCGAGGTGCTCTTCACCATCGCCGGCTCGGGCCCGATGGTGGTCAAGGCGCAAGTCGACGAGCAAGACATCATCAACGTGCATGTCGGCCAGCACGCCATCGTGACCGGCGAGGATTTCCCCGGCCACTCGCTGCCCGGCATCGTCACGAATATCGCCGCCGTCGTGCTGCAGGTGAACCAAGCGGGCAACAGCGCGAAGAACGTCGAGACGACGATCTCGCTGCAGCGCGACTACTCGTTCTTGCGCGCCGGCATGTCGTGCGACGTCGACATCGTCACGGGATCGGCCGAGGAAGCGCTCGTCGTGCCCTTGGCCGCCATTAGCGATGACGGCGCCAAGCACTACGCGTTCGTCATCAAGGACAAGAAAGCGACGCGCGTCGAGGTCGCCAAGGGCCTCGCCAGCGACACCGACGTCGTCATCACCAAAGGCCTGCACGCCGGTGACGTCGTCGCGACGACCAACGTCAAGCAGCTCAAGGACGGTTCAGTCGTGAAGGCGCAGCCCGCGCCGTCTCCGTCGCCCAGCTCGTCACCCGGTTCGTGAAGCTCTGGGAGTTCTTCGGCTCGGCGCTTGAGACGCTCTGGGCCAACCGGACGCGCTCCATCCTCACGATGATCGGCATCGTGATCGGCACCGCCGCGGTCATCGCGATCTTCGCACTGGGCCAAAGCGCGTCGTCGTCGATCGCCGCGACGCTCGGAATGTTCGGCGACCAGGGCATCTTCGTGTTCCCGGATTCGGGCGCGCGCCGGCTCAAGACGGTGCAGCTGCAGTGGCAGGACGTCGCAACGGTGCGCGATGCCTGCTCGCGCTGCGCGAAAGTGTTTCCGTCCTACGATTCGTTCGTGACCATCCGCTCGGGCCACACGAACGACGCGTACGAACTGCAGTCGGACACCGACTACATCGTCGACAAGCTGCCGATGGCCGAGGGGCGCCGGTTCTCCAGCGACGATATCGACAGCGCGCGCCAGGTCGCGGATCTGCTCATGCCTGCCAAGCAGCGCTTGTTCGGCGACGGCCCCGCGGTCGGCAAGTACGTGCGCATCGCAGAGCGCCGCTTCTTGGTCGTGGGTGTGTACGCGCCGATCAGCGCCGGCATCTTCAGCGGCGCCGGCGGCAGCGACTACACGATCAACATCCCCTACACCGCGTTCCACCACCTGACCAACTCGCAGATCCTCTATCTGCAGATCTTTCCCAAACCGGGCGAATCGTCGGCGGCGGTCATCGACGACGTCATCGGCATCCTCAAGCGCGTGCACGGTTCGAGAGCGGCCTTCGAGGGTCAGGATTTCTCCGAGCAAGCGAATACGTTTCTCAGCGTCATCGCCTACGTCGCCATCGGCATCTCTGCGATCGGTTTCATCGCGCTCGTCGTGGGCGGCATCGGCGTCATGAACATCATGCTGGTGTCGGTCATCGAGCGCACGCGCGAGATCGGCATTCGCAAAGCGATCGGCGCGTCGCGGCGCGACATCATGTGGCAGTTCCTCGCCGAGGCGATCGCGATCACGCTCATCGGCGGCCTGGTCGGCGCGCTCATGGGCGTGGGCGTCGCTCTGGCCGCGAACAATTTCATCGCCGGCGGTTTTGCCGGCCACGCGGCCTCCATCAATTGGGTCTCGATCCTCCTGGGCGCGCTCACGTTCTCGGCCCTGATCGGATTGTTCTTCGGCACGTATCCGGCAGCGCGCGCGGCGAGCCTCTCGCCGATCGAATGCCTGCGCCATGAATAAGGTCGCTGAGTTCGCCGGCCAAGCGCTCGACGTGTTGTGGCACAACCCGCTGCGCTCGCTGTTGACGACGCTCGGGCTCATCATCGGCGTCGGCTCGGTGATCGCCATCCTCGCGGTCGGCGACTCGACGACCAAGTCGGTGCTCAACATCCTTTCGCCGTACTCGCTCGCGTCGGCGTTCGTCTTTCCCAAGCAGCAGCAGCCGGATCCCCTGCTTGCGCAGATCCGCTACGACGACGCGGATCGCGTGAGGCGCGCCGTCCCCGACGCGAAGGACGTGCTGCCGATCATGTCGCTGCCGATGGAGACGCGCGTCAACCATCAAGACAAGACGGTTCGCGTCATCACCGCCGGCGCCGGCCAAGGCACTGACACGACGCCGCTGGCGGAAGGCCGGCTCTTCAACGCGCAGGATCTGTCCGCGCACCGGCGCGTCGCGATTCTTTCAGCGCAGGCGCGCCACGAGCTGCTCGGCGACGATGGTTCGGCAGTCGGCCGCTTCGTTCGGCTCAACGGCAGCGATTTCGAGGTCGTGGGCGTGCAAGCGCCGCCGATCAATGGGGGCTTGCTCGGCTCCGGCACCACCGGGCTGATCACGGTGACCGTGCCGTACACGCTGATCCCGCAACTCGGCTACACGTATGTCTACGGCCTGACGATCGTCGCGCAGGACAGCAACAGCGTCGTCCAGGTCGCGAACGAGGCGATCGCCGCGCTCAAGAAGATCCATGGCGCGCGCGCGCAGTACGAAGAGCGCGACATCAAGCAGCTCAATGAAGGCATCGAGCGGGTTTTCGGCATCCTCACCGGCGTCGTCGGCGTCGTCGCCGGCATCTCGCTGATCGTCGGCGGCGTCGGCATCATGAACATCATGCTCGTATCCGTGACGGAACGGACCCGCGAGATCGGCATCCGCAAAGCGATCGGCGCGACACGCGGCGACATCGTCCTGCAGTTCTTCGTCGAGGCGCTGCTGCTGTGCTTGGTCGGCGGCATCCTCGGCTTGATCATCGGCGTCGGGCTCGCTGAGATCGTCATCCATCTCTGGATCAAACAGCTCACGCCGAACGTCGTGTCGTTCGGGTGGGGTCAGATCATCGCCGTCGCGCTCATCTTCTCGGCCGGCGTCGGCGTCCTGTTCGGCACGTATCCTGCCGTGCGCGCGTCGTATCTCAACCCGATCGAGGCGCTGCGCTATGAGTGACGCGGTCGTCCTGATGGAACAGGTCGCGAAGACCTACACCATCGGCGACATCAAGGTCCCCGCGCTGCGCGGCGTTTCGTTCGCCGTCGAACCCGGCGAGTACGTCGCAATCATGGGGCCATCGGGCTCGGGCAAGTCGACGCTGATGAACCTCATCGGCTGCTTGGACAAGCCGACGACCGGTTCGTACCGGTTGGACGGCGTCGATGTCGCCTCGCAGAGCGACCAGCAGCTCGCGGCGATACGCCTTGCCAAGCTCGGCTTCGTCTTCCAAGGGTTCAATCTGCTGGCGCGCACCTCGGCGGTGCGCAACGTCGCGCTTCCATTGTTCTATGCCGGCGACCGCGACCGCGAAGCCAAGGCGATCGCGGTGCTCGGCAAGGTGGGCCTCGGCGCGCGCGC
>JAFAHD010000016.1 GCA_019237415.1 Vulcanimicrobiota bacterium | reverse complement strand
CGTCGAGCCGGTCGTCACGACGTCGTCCACGATCGCCACGCGTTTTCCAGCGACGGCGCGGGCGCTCGCACTCGGTCCGAACGCCGCACACACATTTGCTTCGCGCGCATCGAGCCGGAGTTCGCTTTGTGGCGTCGTCATCCGTTCGCGCCTCAGCCCATCCACGACGACCAGTCGTGCGCTTCGCGGCTGCAGCCGCGTCGCTTCTTCCAAAGCCTGCGCGAGCAAGTGCGCTTGATTGTATCCACGTGCCGCCTGTCGAGCGGGATGCAAGGGCACGGGGACGAGGAAGTCCATATCCAGAGGCCACGACGTCGCGAGCATGCGCCCGAGTTGGACCGCCACATCGCGCCGGTTCGCGAACTTGAGCGCCAGAACGCAACGCCGCAAGACGCCCTCGTATGGGCCAAGCGCTAACACTCGCTCAACCCCAGCGATGTCGCGCCTCTCGACGGGGCGCAAACCTGAAAGCGCTGTACGACAGGCATCGCAGAACGGACCGAGCCGATCGCAGCCGGCGCACAGCGGCGGTGCGATCGCATCGAGCAACAGGCGCAACACGGACGTTGTGTCACGCGCGAGACCTCGGGAGACAAGGCGCCGGCGCTACTCGGCGGGGCCGTAGACCTCTTTCATGTCGGCCTCGAGCTTGGAGAGATCGCCGGTGACGGCGTGATTGCCGGCCGAGAGCGCGCCGCGCGCGACCGCGTATGGGAGGTCGTTGAATCGCGCGACTTTCACGAAATACGCGCTCGGCGACATCCCGATGAGCGGAAAATCCCCCTCGAGGACGGGCTCGGCGGCCGGCGAGCCGATGATCCAAAAGTTGGACGCGCCGCCCGCCACGCAGCGCGCCTTGACGCCGCGCAGCGTGAGGATCGGTGCGTTCGCGTCTGCGCTCGGCTGCGGCGCGGACAGGAGCCTTTTCGCGGTCGCTTCAGACGACTTGATCATATGGTCGTTGATCCAGTCTTCTCCGGCTCCAGCCTGCTTATCGGGCACGCTCTGGCACCTCCGCGAAGTCAACTCCTACATCTAACCATGGCGCGTCGTGCGTCAAGGCACCGGTCGAGATGATCTCCACTCCGGTGGCTGCGACGTCGCGGACGTTCTCAAGCGTCACGCCGCCCGATGCTTCGATGACCGCTGCGCCCCGTGCGATCCGCACCGCCTCGCCCATCTGCTCGAGCGGCATGTTGTCGAGCAGTACGGCATCGGCACCGGCCTCGACAGCCTGCGAAACGGCAGCAAGGTCCTCGCATTCCACTTCGATGATCGTGCCCGCGGCAGCTATTGAACGCGCCAGGAGCACCGCTTGACCGGTGGTCAAACCGGTGGCGAGATGGTTGTCCTTGATGAGCACGGCGGACGCAAGATCGAAGCGGTGATTGAAACCGCCGCCCGCCCGAACGGCATATCGTTCGAGGGCGCGCATGCCGGGAGTGGTCTTGCGCGTGTCTGCGATGCGTACCGGCAGACCGCGAACCGCATCGACGAACCTTGCAGTGAACGTCGCGATCCCGCTCAGCCGGCCGATGAAATTCAGCGCGACGCGCTCGGCAGACAAAATGCCGCGCGCGGGACCGTCGAGCCGCATGACGGCCGTGCGGGCATCCACCCGCGTGCCGTCATTTGCCAGTATTTCGACCACGATGCGTTCGTCCACGAGTTTCATCGCCAGCCCGCCGATCTGCAGTCCCGCGACGACGCCGGCGGAGCGCAACCGAACGTCGGCGTGGACGCGTGCGCGTTCTCCGATGGTCGCCAGCGTTGTGACGTCCTTGTCAACGGCGTCCTCCGCAAGCGCGCGCCGGATGAGCGGCGTGAATTCTTCAGCCTGCGCCGGCGTCATCGGCGCAAACGGCGCGTTGTCGAGCACCGGATGGCGCATGTCAGCGCGGCACCTGCAACGGCACGATGGAGGAGCCGGCGCGATCCCACATGATGTGCACCAGCCAATGCGCGTCGTCGCGATCGGGAAAGTCGGTGCGGTAGTGACATCCGCGGCTCTCTTGCCGCACCAACGCCGATCGGGCGACGTAGTCCGAAATCTGCCACAGGGCGCGCGCCTCGAGCGCAGGCCGCCCTACGACTTGGCGGTCCAACCGTTGCGCAGCGATGCTCGCCAGCAGCGCTTGCAAGCCCGTCGCATCGCGTTCGATTCCGGCCCACGTCCACATCGCCGATTGTAAAGGCGCGATGTCGCCCGGCGCTTCGAGAAAGGCAGGCGGCGAGGAGAAGCGGGCGTCTGAAAACCCGTCGCGCGAGATGGTTTCGATGTCTTCCGCGGCGCGCGCCGCGAAGACCAAGCATTCGGCCAACGAATTGCTCGCAAGCCGGTTGGCTCCGTGGAGTCCGGTATCCGCGCATTCGCCGATCGCGTACAGCCGCGGGACCGACGTGCGTCCCCACAGATCGGTGAGCACTCCGCCCATGTGATAGTGCGCGGCGGGCGCGACGGGAATCGGCGCGGTCGCGATGTCGATGCCGAAACGCGCGCACGCCGCAGCGATGTTGGGAAAGCGCGCTCGGATGACGTCCGGCGCGCCGATGGGCCGCAGATCCAAGAACGCGACGCCGCCCGATTGCAGTTTGTGGAAGATCGCCCGTGCGACGATGTCTCGCGGCGCGAGTTCGCCGCGCGCATCCGCTTGGAAGCAGAACCGCTCGCCGGCTCCGTCGACGAGGATCGCGCCCTCACCGCGCGCCGCCTCCGAAATGAGCAGTGCGGGGGCCCCGGCCACCGCAAGCGCGGTCGGATGGAATTGGACGAATTCGAGATCTGCTAACTTCGCGCCGGCTGCGAGTGCGAGAGCGAGCCCATCCGCCGTCGCCCCCGGCGGATTCGTGGTGCGCGAGAACAGCCGGCCGCTGCCACCCGTCGCCAACACAGTCGCACCGGCGGCGACGCCGAGCAGCCGGTTGTCGACGGTCAGCCACGCGCCACGGCAGCCTTCCTCGCCGCCCACGAGTTCGACGGCACAGGCGCGCTCGACGACGGTGATCTTCGGATGTGCGCCCACCTTGTCGGCCAGCGTGGTGGCGATCGCTTCACCGGTATGATCTGCGGCGAATGCGACGCGAGCGTGGGAATGCGCCGCTTCTCGCGTGAGTGCGAGGCTGCCGTGCAAGTCGATGGTGAATGCGACGCCCAATCGACGCAGCTCCTCGACTCGCAGCGGGGCCTCGCGCGCGACCAGCTCGGCCGTTGCCTCGTTCACCAAGCCCGCTCCCGCGGCGATCGTATCTGCGGCGTGCGCAGCCGGAGAGTCGTCTTCGAGGTTGAGCGCTGCGGCGACGCCGCCCTGGGCCCACGCGGTGTTGGAGTCTTGCAGCGTGCCCTTGGTGGCCAGCACGACGTCGAGCCCGCGCGCGGCAGCATGCAGCGCGTGCAGCAGCCCGGCCGCTCCTGCCCCGACGATGAGGACGTCTGTCCTGATCAAACCGCCATCATGCGCTCGATCGAGCGCCGGGCGCGGATCATGATATCGGTCGAAATCTCGATCGGATTGCGCTCGTTCTCAAGGCAGTCCAACACGCGGTCGAGTTCGACGAACTTCATGTACGGGCAATGCGGACATGGGGCAATCGAGTAGAAGTGCTTGTGCGGATGCAGGCGCTTGAGCCGCAACAAGAGGCCGGCTTCGGTGAGGATGATGAACCGCTGCGCCGGACTTGAGCCTGCATAATCCATGATGCCCTGCGTGCTGCCGATGTAGTCGGCGAGCTCGAGCACTTCTGGCGAGCACTCTGGATGCGCGAGGACCAGCGCATCGGGATGTTGTTTCTTGCTTGCCAGCACCATGGCCGGCTGGATGACGAAGTGCGTCGGGCAGTATCCCTGCCATGCGATGATCTTCTTGTTCGGGACTTTCTTTTGCACGTAACCGCCCAAATAGCGGTCCGGGCAGAACAAGACTTCATCGTCGGGCAGGGACTCGACCACTTTCGCGGCGTTGGTCGACGTGCAGCAGATGTCGGATTCCGCCTTTACCTCTGCGTACGTGTTCACGTATGAGACCAATGGGAGCCCGGGGTACTTCGCCTTGAAGGCCCGCGCTTGATCCGCCGTGATCATGTCCGCGAGACCGCACCCGGCCTTCATGTCCGGCAACAGCACGAGCTTGTTCGGGCTGAGCAGTTTTGCCGTTTCAGCCATGAAGTGCACGCCACAGAAGACGATGATGTCGGCCTGTGTTCGCGCCGCCTCGCGGCTCAGGTTGAGGCTGTCGCCGATGAAATCAGCCACATCCTGGACTTCGCCGCGCTGGTAGATGTGCGCCAGGATGACCGCGTTCTTTTCGCGCGCAAGCTCGCGGATGCGCCGCTGCGTGGCGCGCAGCTCGGGCGTCCGTTTTGCTTCGACGGTGCCGTCATCGACGGGCAGGGCGATTGCAGACATGGTCCGGTTCTCTTCGACACCCGCGGCCGCACCACCCATCGGGCGTGCGAGCTAAGGCACACAGGATTCTAGCGGCACGCAGCTGCCTGTCGTGCATCCGACGCGCATCCTCGTCGGGTCGGCCTGCAGGCCGTTTCGCGTGAAGTGATACACGTGAGTCGATGCACCGAGTGACTCGTCAACGACGCGTAGCCCGCCAGGCTCAACCGTGGGAGTCCACCCGTATCCACGCCGAATGGCTTGCCGGTCCCGTAGCCATCCGGATTGCCTTGCACGAAACCCATGCCGCCATGATACGGCTTCGTAATCCAGCAGCTCGACCACCATCCGTGCGTCGCAGCGTATAGACGTCCTTCGATGAGCATGATGTCGAGTGTCTCGTGTTTGCCCCTTGGCGCGCCGCTATATGACCGCGATGAGTAGAGCCAGCATCACTTCGCGATCCGGAACCGCGCTTCGATCAGCGCACCCACGGACGTGTTACGGTCGGCCAGCTGAGGCGGCGTCACGAAGTGCGCGTTATAGTCGATCCCGCGCGCGCCCGCGCCGAGCGCGAAGTCGTGGAATTGGAAGAAGTATTCGGCGCTTACGTCGGTCGCCTCTGCGACCTCACTGCCGTAGCCGGGCGGCACTTGCAGGTATCCGATCTCATACGAGACGGCGCCGTGCAGCGCCGGCATGTAGGCCGCGCGCAGTTCGACCGTGTTCGCGCCGCCGGCCGGCAGATACGCTACGCCTTCATAACGGCTGCCCGCCAGGCGCGATGCCGCCTCGAGCGGTGGCTGGAGCAGCGACGTCTGCTGGTTGATGATGATCAGGCCCCCGCCGAGCCAAAAGCGATTCGTTGGACCGATGCGCACGTGGGAGATCGCATTCACGATGCTGACGTTGGTGAGCGGATGCGGGTAGCCGGTAGGCGTGCGCAGGTAGCCGCTGCCGCCGACCGACGGAATTCCTTCGATCACGAGATCGATCGGTTTCCAGCGCTGGCGCAGTTCGAGGAACCCTGCCGCGCCGTTGATCGGCACGCTCGAACCCTGTTCCGCGTGCGCGCCGCTGACCGTGAACCCTTCGATCGAAAACGTCGTTTCCGCGCGCGCCTGCGCGGGCCACGAAAGCACTGCCACAAGGAAGGTGAGAACCGCGATTGCCGTCGAGCGCCCGCGCCCGCCAGAACGTATGTGTAGCACCACGCGATCGTTACGCGCCGCGAGCAGCAGAGGCGGCGGCGTGCTCGCCACCGCGAATCGAAGCGCCAGGTTCGACCACAACTCCGTTTCCGATCACCGCGTCGGTCACGCGCGCGCCCGCACGGATGCGGGCGCCGCTCCAGATGATGGAGCGGTCGACCGTCGCGCCCGCTTCAACGATAACGCCATGACCGATGCACGATGGCCCGATCACCGTCGCATCCGCAGCGACCGACGTGTCGCGTCCGATGAGCACACCGTCCCTCGCGACGGCGCCTTCGCTCGGCGTGAGCTTCACGCGGCCTTCGAGCGCATCGCGGTGCACGCGACGGTATTCCGACGGCGTGCCGATATCGCACCAATACGCGTCTTGCACCATGCCGAAGAACCTCTCTTGCGAGCGCAGCAGATGCGGGAACACCTGCTTGCCGAAGTCGTAGAACGTATTGGCTGGGATGTGCTCGAGCACGCCCGGTTCGAAGATATAGACGCCGGTGTTCACCAGCTTGCTCAGCTCCGTGCCGGGCGCGGGCTTTTCTTGGAAGCTGCGGATGCGCCCGTCCTCATCGGTCACGACCACCCCGTACTGGCTGACGTCGTCCGCTCGCGTGAGCACGATCGTCGCCATGGCGCGGCGGGCGCGATGGAACTCGACCGCCGCTTGCAGGTCGAGCGTCGTGACATCGTCGCAGCCGATGACGACGAACGTTTCGGTGAAGCGCGCGGCGAGCTGCTTGACCGCCCCCGCGCTGCCCATCAGCTCGGTCTCGTGCAGGTAGGTGACGCGCGCGTTCCAGGCCGAGCCGTCGCCGATAAACCCGCGCACCGCATCGGAGAAGTAATGGATGTTGATCGCGATGTCGTCGACGCCGACGCGGCGCACGTAGTCCAAGACGTGCGCGACGACGGGCCGGTCCAATACCGGGACCAATGGTTTTGGGAGCTTGAGCGTGAGCGGATAGAGTCGCGTCGAGAGGCCGCCGGCCAAGACCATGCCACGCACGTCAGATCACCGCGGCGCGCGCACGAGCTCGACCATGCGCTCGGCCGACAGCCATTTGGCGAAGGCCTCCCGTACGTCTTGCGGCGTCACACGCAGATACATCGCTGCAGCACGGCTCGGTTCGTCGAGCGCAACGCCTTCGTCGGCGCGCAGCGACAGACCGGCCGCGATCTCCTTTTCAGAGTCCTCTGCCAACGGGATGTCGCGCTCGAGCATCGCCTTGGCTTGGCGCAGCTCTTGCTGCCCCACAAGCGTCGTCTGCATGAGGCCAAAATCGCGGCGCACCAGCTCTTCTGCGACCGCGAGATTCGATGGATCGCAGGCGTAGCTCAACCGATACGTCGCGCGTCCGCCGCTGAACTCGGGTTCTCCGTCGACGTAGTACACCAGCCCGCGATCGATGCGCAGATCCTGGAACAAGCGCGCGGTGAAACCCATCCGGCCGAACACGTAGTTGCCGACCTGCAGCGGATAGAAATCTTGGCTCGAGCGAGTGACGCCGAGCGTCTCTTCTTCGAGCACGGTGTCTTGCAGCGAGTTCGAATAATAGACGCCGCGAAATCCCTTGTTGGGCGGCACCGGCGGCGCATCGACGCGCGGCCGCGGGCCCGATGCCTGCCAAGAGCCGAAGGCCTTGTCGACAGCTGCCCGCGCGGTTTCGGGCGCGATGTCGCCGACCACCACGATCGTCGTCACGTCCGGACGGAACGCTTTGCGATAATACGCGCGCACGTCGGCGTTCGTCAGCGACGTGAGCGACTGCATGGTGGGCACGCGCTGCATTGGATCGCCGGCGGGATAGAGATGCGCCATGAGGATCTGCTGGCCCGTCTGGCCCTTCCGGCTGATGTACGGGCCGAACACCGACACCATCTCGGCGTGCAGGCGCGCGAACGCCGCATCCGGCAGCGCGGGATGCTGCAGGTCGTCCGCCAGCAGCGCGATGCCCTGGTCGAACGACGAGCCAGGCACCTGCATCGTGAACTTGCTGCCGCCGTCGAATGTCGCGCCGGCGTCGTCGAGCGCTTTGAGAAATGCCACGTGATCGAGCGACTGCGTGCCGTAGGGGAGCACCTCGTCGAGCAGCAACGACACGCCTTCCTTGCCGGGCGCGGCCTCGAGGTTCTCGTTCTGCTTGACTTCGCCGGTGACATAGATCATCGGGCCGACGCCGCTCTCGCGCTGCACCACGAGGCGCACGCCGTTCGGCAGCCGCTGATCGCTCGGCGACAACGACGACGTGCCCGGCGTCAGCGTCGAGAGCACTTTTTGCGACCACGAAGGGAGCGTGACGCGCGCCCCGGGATCGCGCGCGAATGACTCGGTGAGCCCGCCGCCCTCTTGCCCCATCATCGGCTCCACCTCGGGCGAATGTTGGAGCATCGCGACGACCGCGGTCGTGCGATTGAGGTACTGCTTGGCGACGCGGTCGACGTCGGCGACGGTCACCGCCTGCAGCGCAGCGACATCGTCATCGGGCGATGCTCTACGCTCGACCGCCAGCACTTGCGACCACAGCTGTGCAAGATCCGGAATCGATCCATATGCCGATTGCGCGGCGAGCAGTTCCTTGCGTTTGGCCGCGTCGACGAGGTCAGGCGGCACGCCGTTTGACGCGTAGGCGTCGCCGATCGCCTGTAGTTGTTCGGCGGTCGCTTTGAGGTCGCCGTTCGGCGAAATGGCGGCGAAGGCGACGCCCAGGCTGGCCTTGGGCAGCGGATCGTGGATGAAGGCCGAGGTGAGCGCTTTGCCGCGCGGCTCCAGCTGCGCGAACTCCGAGCGCGCGTTGGCCAGCGCATCGCCGAGCACGCGCCCTGCTTCATAATCTTTGTCATCCACGCCCGGCAGGCGATATGCGACGAACGCCATCGAGAACGGCAAGTCGCTCGGCTGCGTGATCGTGGACGCGGTGAGCGGGTCCAAACGGAAGTCGGCGTGCCGCGGCAACGACACCCTGGGGATCGGTCCGAAGAGCTGTTGCACTTGCGCCATCACCGCCTGGGGGTCGACGTCGCCGGCGATCACGAGAATCGCGTTGTTCGGTGCGTACCAGAGTTGGTAGAACGTGCGCAGCGTCAAGCCGGTGATGTTCTCAAACGACGCGGCCGTGCCCAGCGCATCGTGCGAGTACGGCGTGCCGGCGAACACCTTGAGCAGCGCCTCGGCGCGCGCGCGATACAGCGCGCTCGAGCGGCGCAGCGCGACTTCCTGTTCGATCGCGCCGCGCTCGGCGGCCCATTGATCGTCCGAATCGTTCACGCCGCGCATGCGCTGCGATTCGATGTGCAGCGCGACGTCGACATCCT
Organism: Vulcanimicrobiota bacterium; assembly: GCA_019237415.1. Taxonomy (GTDB): domain Bacteria; phylum Vulcanimicrobiota; class Vulcanimicrobiia; order Eremiobacterales; family Eremiobacteraceae; genus JAFAHD01. The sequence continues at coordinate 9,426 of JAFAHD010000016.1, read as the reverse complement.
CTTTGGGGACGGTGAAGATGTACTGCGTGACGGTCTCTTGCGTGTCGCCGTTGATCTTGCCGCCCATCGCAGAGGTGATCACGGCCAGCTGGTCGCCGGTCATCTGTGGGTTGTCGCGGAACATCATGTGTTCTTGCGCATGGGCCAGGCCGGGGGCGCTGTCGGGCTCGTCGACCGAGCCCACGAGATAGTTCATCTCGGTGGTGACCACCGGCGCGAGCGGGTCGCGCACGATGACCACGCGCAAGCCGTTGTCAAGCGTCGCTTGGGTCACGTCGCTGCTGACCGCAGCCGCGCGGTCGCCGCAGCACAGGGCGAGCACGGCCATGAGAAAACACGCAGCCGGTAAACGCACGCGGCTCATGGCAGCGCTATTTGACTTGTGTGTGCGGGGTGCCTACCCGAGTGCCGAAGGACTGCACGAGCGCACGAACCGCGAAGATCGGCAGCGCGAGCTGCCGTCGAAAGCGCCGCGGTTCCCGCACCAAGCGATACAGCCACTCCAATCCGGCCTGGCGCAGCGCGCGCGGCGCGCGCGGCAAGCGGCCGGAGATCACATCGAACGAACCGCCGACACCGATGCACACCGCTGGACCCAGGTCTGCAAGGTGTTCGCGAATCCATCGTTCTTGTCGAGGAAAGCCGAGCCCGACGAAGACGAGGCGCGCGCCGGACGAACGGATGCGCTCGCACACCGCTGCGCTCTCTTGCTCGCGGAAATATCCGTGCTCGGCGCCGGCGATGCGCAAGCCGTCGTGGCGCTGCACGAGCGCGCCGGCCGCGGCCATTGCGGCGCCATCGGCGCCGCCGAGGAGATAGATGGAGTCGCCGCGCGCCGCGGCGTCGGCGCACAAACGCTCGAGCAAGTCGATGCCGGCGACGCGTTCGGGCACGGGCGCGCGCAGCAGCCGGGATGCGATCACGATGCCGACCGTGTCCGGCACGACGAGATCGGCGGCGTTGATCGTGTCGCGATATTCGCGGTCTGCGTACGCCAGGTTCGCCATCTCGGCGCCGATCGTCACGACGTGCGCGGAGACTTTGCGTTCGACGAGTTGCGAGATTCGAGCCGCTGCTTCGTGCGCGTCAACGCGATCGACGCGGCAGCCGAGGATGTACAGCGAGCCGCGATTCACACCGCCGTCCGCATCCGCGTGAGCCATGGCTCTAACGCGCGGTCGAGCGCGCGCTCTTGGTCTTTCGTCAGCGCGCACAGCGGCGGCCGGCAGCGTCCGGTCTCGAACCCGAAGCGCTGCATCGCGGCCTTCACCGGGATCGGGCTGGTCACCGCGAAGAGCGCTTTGATGAGCGGCAGCAGCGCTTGATGCACATCGGCCGCGCGCGCGACGTCGCCGTCGGCGTACGAATCGCACATCGCTCGGATCTCGTCGCCCGCGACGTGGCTGGCAACGCTCACGATGCCGCACCCGCCGATCGCCATGATCGGCAGGGTGAGATGGTCGTCGCCCGAGTAGACGTCGAAATCTTTGGGCACCTTGGTGATCAGCTCGCCGATCTGCATGAGATCGCCGCTTGACTCTTTGACGCCGGCGATGCGCGGATGGTCGCTCAGCGTCGCGAGCGTTTCCGGCAAGATGTTCACGGCCGTGCGGCCAGGGATGTTGTAGATCATGACCGGGATGTCGACGGCGTCAGCGATCGCGCTGAAATGTTCGATGAGACCAGCCTGCGGCGGTTTGTTGTAATAGGGACCTACCGCCAGCACCGCGTCGACGCCGCACGCTTGCGCGCGCTTGCTCAGCTCGACCGAATGGTGCGTGTCGTTGCCGCCGGTGTTGGCGATGACTTTCGCGCGACCGCGAACGGCAGGCACGATCTCTTCAAAAAGCTTGATCTTCTCCGCGTCGGTGAGCGTCGGCGATTCACCGGTGGTGCCGGCAAGCACGAGTCCGGTGCTGCCGTGGTCCGCAAGCCACGACGCCAGCCGGCGCGCTTCGACGAAGTCGACGCCGCCGTCTTCGCGCATCGGCGTGATCATCGCGGTCACGACCGGTCCAAAACGTGCCATCGCGTAATCCTATCCCAATCCGAAATGCTTGTGCAGCGCTGCTTCTGCGGCGGCCGCGTGCGTCCCCGGGACGATGACCGAGATCGTGATGTTCGAGTCCGTGCTGTGGACGATCGGCACCGAGGCATCGACCAGCGTCTGAACCACCGCGGCCATGACGCCTGGCGTGCCGCGCATGCCGGCGCCGACGATCGAGATCTTCGCGCAGTCACGGGTGAAGCGCAGCGCGACAGGGATGTCTTCGAGCGCGCGGCGCGCGTCGTGCAGATCGTCGCCGCGCACGCAGAAGAACAGACCTGCACGATTTATGTTCACGCAGTCGATGCTGATCGATTTGCCGCTTAATCGGCGCAACGCGTCCAGCTCCCAACCGCCGGGCATGGCCGCGGCCTCGGGGACGAGGTGCAAGAACGCGAGGCTGGGGACGGTCGCGACACCGGTCACGGGCTGCCCCATAGCGAGCGGCCGCTCAGATTGGATGTCGGTACCCGCGCCCGTGTTCAGGCCCAAGACCGAGTACGGCGTCTCTCCTTCGCGCGCGAGTGCGGCTGCTCGATCGTGCATGATGTTGGCGCCGTTGGCCGCGAGTTCGTCGACCTCTTCGAACGTCAGCTCGCCGATGGTGTGCGCCTGGGGCACGCGCTTGGGATCGGCGGTCATCACGCCGTCGACGTCGGTGAATATCTCGCAGCGCACGCTGCCGAGCGCTTTGGCGAGCGCGACCGCGGTGAGATCGCTCCCGCCGCGTCCCAATGTCGTGATCGCGCCGTCCGGCGACAGGCCTTGGAAGCCTGCGATCACCGGCGTGACGCCGGCATTGAGCCGCCCGAGCACCGGATTTGGGTCCGTGCGGACGATTCTCGCGTTGCCGTGCCGTTTGTCCGTGTGGATGCCTGCTTGCGAACCGGTCATCGCGCGCGCCGAGATGCCCGCCTTTTCGAGCAGCGTCGCGAACACCGCGGCGCTGATCGATTCGCCGCACGACGCGAGCAGGTCTCGGTTCGCGCTCACGCGACCCGGTGCGAGTTCGAGCAGCGTATCGGTGGCATAGGGATCGGGCGCGCGGCCGATAGCGGACACGACGATGATGGGTTTCATCCCCTTGCTGATCTCGTCTTTGACTCGCTGCACAGCGATGTCGCGCAGCTGCGGCGTCGCGAGCGACGATCCGCCGAACTTCATCACAACGAGGTCTTTGCGCTTGCGCGACGCCGTCGAAGCGAGCGAATCCATCGACCCGTGCGCAGCGTCTTTCATGCGGGTACCTGCGTCGTGCGCAGCGCGCACTCGGCGATCTGCACCGCATTGGTCGCGGCTCCCTTGCGCAAGTTGTCGCAGACGAGCCAGCACAAAAATGCGCCGGGATGCGCCGTGTCCGGACGCAAGCGGCCGACGTGCACGTCGTCATCCCGGCCCGCGACGTCCAAGGGGACCGCATACTCCGCTCCGTCGTAAAAACGCACGCTCGGAGCGCGCCGCAGTGACTGTGCGATTCGGTCGCGCGACACGGGACGCGCCGGCATGAACGACACCGCCTCGCTGTGGCCGACCGCCACCGGCACGCGCACCGACGTCGCCGACACCGGCAGGTCGGGCCGCCCGAGGATCTTCTTCAGTTCGGCCGCGATCTTGCGCTCCTCGTCGCCGTAGCCGGAATCATCCCATGCGCCGTTCTCGGGGATGACGTTGCCGACCACGCGGCGCGGCAAGAATCTCACGACGTCGCCGCCGTTGGTCTGCGCTTCGTATTCGGCCAACGCGTCCTTGCCGGCGCCCGAAACGCTCTGATAGGTGGCAAGGCTCACCCACGCCAGGCCGAACTCGCGTTGGATCGGCGCGAGCATCACCGCGAGCGGCACCGTCGAGCAATTCGGATTGGCGACGAGGCGGTGCGCGCCGATAGCGTTCGCGTTGGCCTCCGGCACCACCAGCGGCGTGCCGTCGTCAAGCCGGTACACTCCCGACTTGTCGATGACGAACGCGCCCGCGCGAACGGCTTGCTGCGCGTAGCGCCGGCTCACATCGTCGCCTGCCGAGAACAGTGCAAGATCGATCCCGGCAAACGGTTCGTGCGTCTCGTCGAGCACCTCGACGGGCGCGCGCACATCTCCGACGCGTACGCTTGCGCCGGTCGAGCGCGCCGTGCCGAACGCGCGCAACGAACGGATCGGGAAGCTTCGTTCTTCGAGGACGCGCGCGACCGTCTGCCCGACCAATCCGGTGGCGCCGACGATCGCGACCGCATAGCCGCGCTTGTCCTCCGGCGTCATAACAGCTGCTCGAGCCCCTCGACGAAGCGCGTGAGATCTTTGGCCGCGCGCACGGCGAGCAGCACGCCCGGCATGAACGAACTGCGCGAAAGCGAGTGATGGCGGATGCTCAACGTCTCTCCGTGACCTCCAAGCTGAACCTCCTGCAGCGCGACGATGCCGGGCAGGCGGATGCTGTGCACGCCGACGCCCTCGATCTCGGCGCCTCGAGCGCCGGCCGCTTTGATCGCTTTCGTCTCGGCTCGGGTGAACGCCCCCGTAGCGGCGATCCTGCGCGCGGTAGCCATTGCGGTCCCCGAGGGCGCGTCCTTCTTCCCGCTCTCGTGCGTCTCGACGATCTCCACCGCGTCGAAGTGCGGCGCCGCTTCAGCCGCGAAGCGCATCATCAGCACCGCGCCGATCGAAAAGTTCGGCGCGAAAATAGCGCCGATGCCGGTTCGCTCGACCGCCGAGCGCACGTCTGCGAGGTCGTCCGGGCCATATCCCGAGGTGCCGATGACCGCGCGCACGCCACGCTCGAGCGATTCGAGCACGATCCGTTTCGAATCCGGAAAGAGCGAAAAGTCGACGATCACGTCGGGATTCGCGCGTTTGACGAACGTGTCGAGATCGTCGAACTCGCCCGGATGTGCGCTCCCCTTGCGCACCAATCCGCCGACGTACTCGATGCCGGCAGCCTCGTCGAGCGCCGTCGCGGTCAGCGTCCCCATCTTGCCGTTCGCTCCGGCAATACCGACACGTATCATCCTTTTGGCGTTTCAAGGACTGGATTAGCCGGCCCTTCGGCGCGTCTGGAAGCCGCAATTTGTGGAGCGCTAATTTGGAACCAACAAGAACGCTCGCTGATTTCCCCCAAGCAAACCGAACCCAACGATCCATCCGCGATTGTTGATACCGCGGGCCTCAACCAGTCGCCATCCCGATGGAGCTTCGACCGTTTCGTTCAGGTCCACGATGCGATTGCGTATCCACGCGACGGCGCGTCCACCGCTAGTCCCGACGATCACACCGGCGTCATTGACGCCGTAGGCGGCGCTCTGTGGACTACCTGGCAGCGCGCCAAGATCGATTGTCCTTCCGTTGCGCCATGCGACCGCGTGCCCCGTAGCCGGCAGTAGATAGAATTCGAGCGTGTCGGGATCTCGATTCCCGATCCATTTCCCTCCGACGATTCCCCTGTCGGTCGTTCCTTGACTCGCATATCCGACGATTTCGCCGCTGCTGTTGATCGCCATCGCGATGCTGTTTTGATAGCCGACGAGCGTGCCGAGATCCGTCATGCGGCTAGAACCTGGATCGTTCCATACGAATGCGTGAATTCTTGGGCGATCCGACGGAATGCCGGCCGTCGTGGCTCCGACGATAACGTCGCTGTCGTTGACGGCGACGCCAACGGTTCCGTTGCCCTCCTCGAGATCGCTCAGCGGTGGTATTTCGTACGATTTTCCACGTTTGTAAACGAAGCCGCGGTAACTTCCGCTGCCGACTACTGTATCATGAGCGTTAATGCCGAACGCCTGCTCAGGCGCCCCTGCGCTGAACGGCTTCATGGCTTCCTCAACATCGAACAGCGGTACTTCAATCAAGGCCCCATTGTCATACATGAAAACGTCTGTGAATACGAGCCCCGATAGCGACACCGGCAAGAATGATCCGCTGGCGCCGACGACGACACCCCTCTGGTTGATACTGTACGCAACGCTGATCGCGTAATCGGGCGTTGCCTGAACGGGTGACGCCCCCAACGTCTTGAAATGGCCCGCGCTCCACTCGAATGCGTGGCCCACTTTAGCGATGAGACGGCCTTCCGGATCCTTGAGGTCGGAAACGAACGCTCGACCGACGATCTGGCCGCGATCATTGACGGCCGTCGCGACAGACGGAGAGGGCGCACCGAGATCGACGAGATGGTACGACGCGCCGTTTCTTGTCCATGACAGGTTTGGTACCGTCGACACTAGCCCGACACCGATAAGCATGGTCGCGGCGCGCAAAATTGCGGATCCGATGATCCTCATTGCCCGACCTTCTCGAGCTTGGCGTAGTTGAGCATGATGCTCTTGCGCCCGACGGCGCCGAAATCGACGGTGACGAACGCGTCGCCGCCTGCGCCTCGTACCTCGAGCACCGTGCCGGTTCCGAACTTGGGATGGGTCACGGCGTCGCCGGCGACCAGCTCGATTTCGCGCTCGATCGGCGGCGGTGCGGCGACCTCTTCCCACGTGCCGCCCGAGCCCACCGGCGAGATCGCCGGCGCGTTCAAGAACTCGAGGCCGGTCATCTCATTGAGGAATCGCGACGGCGGGTGCAGGTAGGCGCTGCCGAAGGTGGTGCGACGTTTGGCGAAGCTCAGGTACAGCTCGTCGATCGCCCGCGTCACTCCGACGTAGCACAAGCGCCGCTCTTCTTCTATCTCATTGGGATCGATGAGCGCGCGGTTGTGCGGGAAGACGCCCTCTTCAAGTCCGGCGAGGAACACGACCGGAAACTCGAGCCCCTTGGCCATGTGCAGCGTCATCAACGTCACGGCCGAGCCGCCTTTGTCCATCGCATCGAGATCGGAGACGAGCGAGATGTTGGCGAGAAAGCCCGGCACATCGGCGCCCTCGCGCTCTTCGTATTCCCGCGCGACGCCGATGAGCTCTTGCAGGTTCTCGACGCGCGAGCGCGATTCGACGGTGTCCTCGTCGCGCAGTTCTTTCACATAGCCGGTGTCCTCGAGCACCGAGAGCAGCGCGGCAGCCGGCCCTTGTTCCTGGGCGATCGTGTCGAAGGCATCGATGTCGCGGAAGAACGCCGCCAGATCTCTCGCTTTTTTCGGCGCGACCGATGCGACGACGTCCGGATCGAGCATCGCGCGGGCAAACGTCAGCCCGCGGCGCGCGCCCTCGTCGCCGATCGCGTTGAGCGTCGCTTGGCCGATGCCGCGGCGCGGCGCGTTGATGATGCGCCGCAGGCTGACGCCGTCGTCGCGGTTAGTGATGTAGCGCAGGTACGCGAGCGCATCTTTGACCTCGGTGCGCGCGTAAAACCCGACGCCGCCTATCACGCGATACGGCATGCCGGCGACCAGCAGCGCTTCTTCGAACGCGCGCGATTGCGCGTTGGTGCGATACAACACGACGTGGTCGCTCAGGCTGCGGCCCTCGTCCGCGACGCCCGCGGCAATGGTCTCCGCGACGAAGCGCGCTTCATCCCGTTCGGTCGACGCCGCGTACACGCGCACCGGCTTGCCGCCCTCGCGGCTCGTCCACAGATCCTTGCGGTGCCGCTGCGTGTTGTGGGAGACGAGCGCATTGGCGGCTTTGAGCACCGGCATCGTCGAGCGGTAATTGCGCTCCAGGCGGAACGTCGACGAGTTTCGGAAGTCGCGCTCGAAGCGCAAGATGATGCGGTGGTCGGCGCCGCGGAATGCGTAGATCGACTGGTCGTCATCGCCGACCACTGCGATGTTGCCGCTGCCTTGGGAGAGCGCGCGCACCATCCGGTATTGGGCCTCGTTGACGTCCTGATATTCGTCGACGAGGACGTACGAGAATCGGTCTCGCCACCGCCTGCCGTGGGGATCGCGCTCGAGCAGCGAAATCGTGCGCATGATCAGGTCGTCGAAGTCCAAGGCGTTGGCCTGGTTCAGTCGGCGCTGGTATTCAGAGTATAAGGAAGCGACCACCGGCGAAAGCTCGCCATCGGCGCTTGCCGCGTACGCGATTGGATCCATCAGGCGTTCTTTGGCGCGGCTGATATGGCGCAGCACGGCGCCGGGCTGATAGTTGCGCTCGTCGATGTTGAGATCGCGCAGGATCTCTTTGAGCAGCGTGCGCTGGTCCGCTTCATCGTAGATGACGAAGTTGGGCGCGACGCCGACCTCCTCGCCGCTGCGCCGCAAGATGCGCACGCCGATCGAGTGAAACGTGCCGACCCACAGCCCGTGGGCCTGATCGCCGACCAACGCGCGCAGCCGCGTGCGCAGTTCGCCCGCCGCCTTGTTCGTGAAGGTGACCGCCAAGATGCGGTGCGCAGGTGCGCGCCCGGTCGCCAGCAAGTGGGCGATGCGGTGCGTGAGCACGCGCGTCTTGCCGCTGCCCGCGCCGGCGAAGATCAACACCGGGCCTTCGGTATGCGCCGCTGCGGCGCGCTGCTCGTCGTTGAGCTGTTCGAGCGGATCCATCAACGCGCGGCGGTCACGCGCTCCCCGCGCCCGATCACTGCGCCGGCCGGCACCGCCGCCTGCGGTTCCACTGCGACGTCCAAACCGAGGATCGCGCCGCGCACGACGCCGCCTTCGCCTATGCTGCAGCCCGGCCACAAGATGGCGTCGCCGACGGTGGCGCCAGGCGCGATGCGGCAACCGTCGTAGACGACGGAATACGGCTCGAGCGTCGCGCTTTCGCCGATGCGTGCGCCGGCGCCGATGTACACCGGTGCGCGCACCCGCGCATCGCGCGGCAAGAGCGCGCCGTCTGCCGACCACACGCCCTTTGCAAGTTCGACGCCCAACGGCCGGGCGTACGCGCCATCGAGGATGTCGCGGTGCGCTTGCCGGTACGTGTCGGGCCGGCCGACGTCGATCCAATAATCGGTCGTCGAGACGGCGAAGACGCGGTGCGTCGAGTCGATGAGCAACGGAAAGGTCTCGCGCTCGATCGACACCGGACGGTCTGAAGGAATCGCTTCGACTGCTTCCGGCTCGAGCACGTAGGTGCCGGCGTTGATGTCGCGCGCGGCCGTTTGGCCGGGCTTGGGCTTTTCGACGAAGCGGCGCACGCGGCCGTCGGCATCGGTCTCGACCACGCCGAACTGGCTCGGGTCATCGACCGGCCGCGTGTGAATCGTCGCGACGGCGTCGTGCACGCGGTGCGCAGCGAGCAGCGCCCGCAGATCGACGCCTGCCAGGATGTCGCCGTTGCACACGAAGAGCGTACCGTCGATGTGCTCGATCGCGTTGCGGATCGCACCGGCCGTGCCGAGGGGCTCTTCTTCGTGCACGTAGTGCAACCGCACGCCGTGCGAGCGGCCGTCGCCGAAGTGCGCTTCGATCGCCTCGGGAAGATAGCAGCAGGACAAGATGACGTCTTGCACGCCGGCGGCGCGCAATCGCTCGATGATCCAGCCGATGAAGGGGCGCCC
>JAFAHD010000119.1 GCA_019237415.1 Vulcanimicrobiota bacterium | reverse complement strand
TCTTCTTCGGTCACGCGTGGGCGTACGCTGCCGCGGAGCCGGTCTGGCGGGGCGGCGATCCCGACCTCGGCGGCGGCTTCAGCAAGGCGCTGGCGAAGTTCGGTTCGGTCTTGGTGCTCGCGGTCGTCTTAGGCATCGTGCTCGTGCTCTTGGGCTGGACGATCATCGTGCCGCTCCTGGTGGCCTTCTTCTGCTGCTATAGCGTCGTCTACATCATCTATGGGAATCAGAGCGGAACCGGTTCGATAAGCGCCTCGATCAACTTAGCGAAGAACAACGCCGGACCGACCGCGATCTTGATCGTCTCGTTGGTCGTGCTGGCCTTCGTGCTGGGTCTCATCAGCGCCATCCCATTCCTTGGATGGATCATCGGACTCGTGGGCAATGCGCTGCTCGGCGCGTTCGCGGTGCTCGCGGTGCTGCGCTTCTACAGCTTGCTGACCGGCGCTGCGACGGCAACGCCGGTCGCAGCCGCGCCCCCGCCGCCGCCTCCGACGACGCCGGCCACCTAACGGACGCGACAGACAAAACAACAGAGTCCCGGGCGACCGGGACTCTTTTCTTGCGCGCTGCTACGATTATTGCTGCTGCGGTTTGAAGACCGAGTCGGGGATCGGCACGTTGAAATCGTAGGCGTCGTACGCCGCGACGACGTGCGCGTGGTATTTGGGGAAATCGAAATCGCCTTCTTGGCGTGAAGGCAGCACGTAGCGGGGTCCGGTGTCGTTGAGCTGTGTCACGTTGATGTTCGAGCCGTCCTTGTAGAACCATTGCTGGATGACGACGCCGTACGTCGTCGTATCGACGGTCATCAGCGCGTATTCGAGGTTGCTCGAAGCGCGCGGCGTCAAGCGCAACACGACGTCGCTCCCGGCCGAGGATGCGTCGCTCGCCGCCGGCGGTTCCAGCGTGACGACGTAGGTGTGCGGCCACGTCTGCGGCGTGCCGGTGTTCGCGTAGAAGTTCTGAAACTGCTTGGCCAGGCTCGGCACCGAATCGAACACGATCTGCATCTTGTCGGGCTGCTTGTAGTAGAGCGTCGCGTCGAGCGCGAGCGGCAGGCTGATGAAGCTGTGCACTTTGGCGTCGAAGTGGATGCGGACTTTGTAGGTTTTCACCCACGCATTCGCCGCTGCCATGCGGTGCAGCACGGCGGACGCGCTGGGCTGCGGTCCCGCAGCAAGCGCCGCCGCGAGCAGCGGCACCAAGAGGATCAAGGCTGCGCTCCGACCTTGGCCGAGATCGGCAGCGTCAGATTGCTCGAGTGCACGGGTTGGATCTTCTGCGACGGATCCATGAAGTTCATCGCCTGGTTGACGGCGATCGCCGCCTCAGAAGTGCCGCATGCGATGAGCTTGAGCTTGCCCGCATGCTGCACGACATCGCCCGCCGCGTAGATGCCTTTGACGCTGGTCTCTTGCGTCGCCGTGTCGACCTTGATGCCGTTGCCGTCGAGCTCGATGCCCCACTTCTTGACCTCGCCGAGGTCGGAGACGAAGCCGAGCGCGCACAAGATCGTGTCGCACTCGATCCGGATCTCTTCCTTGGACTTGGTCTGATGGATGGTCACCGCGGACAGCTCGGCGTTCCCATGCACCTCTTTGACCTCGTAGTCGGGTTGGTACAGCGTCGCGCTCGATGCGCGCAGCTGCTCGACGGTGTGCGGGTGCGCGCGAAACGGCGAGCGATGCACGACGGCCAGCGACGCCGCCTTCGGCGTGATCGCGAGCGCGTAGTCGACCGCGGAATCCCCGCCGCCGACGACGACGACGCGCTTGCCCGCGTACTCGTCGAAACTGCGCGCGTAGTATTGCAATCCCTTTCCCTCGAACGCGCCCGCGGTCGGCGCGGCGAGCTTGCGAGGCTTGAACGCCCCGATGCCGTTCGCAAGGATCACGGTCTTGCTCAGGTGCTCGGCCTTGTCGGTGACGATCTTGATGGTGCCGTCCGGCTGGCGCGCCACGTCGATGACGCGTTCTTCCATGCACTTGGCGTGCGGCCACTGGAACGCTTGCTCGACGCATTGATCGACGAGCGCTTGACCGGTGATCGCGGGGATGCCGGGCATGTCGTAGATGTATTTTTCGGGATACAGCGCGTAGAGCTGGCCGCCCAGCTCCGGCAGCGCGTCGATGACCTTCGCCTTGGCGCCGCGCATGCCGGCGTAGAACAACGCGAACAGTCCTGATGGGCCGCCGCCGATAACGGTGATATCGTAAAGCTCCACCAGACGATGTTTAGACGGCCGCTGCCGCTTTCTTCTCGCGTGACGCAGGCGCGCGGCAGCGACGGTCGAAACCATCCGTCCGCCGACCACATTCACACCCGGAGGCTTTTGTCAATGCAGACCTTGGTCCGTCGTCCGACGATCGACGATCTCGCGCTTTCGCCGGGCAAGCGCGCCCGGCTGTATCGCATGCTCTATGAGTATGGGCCCGCGAACGGCACGTTGCTCTTCCTGCCGATCGACCAAGGCATCGAGCACGGGCCGGTCGATTTCTTCGACAATCCGGAGAGCATCGATCAGGACTACATCTTCCGCCTGGCGATCGAGGGCAAGTATTCGGGGGTCGCATGCCACGTCGGTCTGGCGGAGAAGTACTTCGGGAAATACGCCGGCAAGATCCCATTGCTGCTCAAGGTCAACGGCAAGACGAATGTCCCATCGGACGACGATCCGTTCTCGCCGATGACGTCGAGCGTCGGGGATGCGGTACGTCTCGGCGCGGACGCGGTCGGCTACACCATGTACGTCGGCAGCCCGCGGCAAGCCGACGATCTTGCGCAGCTCGACCACGTGCGCCAAGAGTGCGAGAAGTACGGCATGCCGCTCGTCGTGTGGTCCTATCCGCGCGGCAAGGCTATCAAGGAAAAAGGCGGCCAGGACTCGCTCTACGCGGTGGATTATGCCGCGCGCATGGCGTGCGAGATGGGCGCGGACATCGTCAAGCTCAACGTGCCCAAGGTCGGCGAGAACCTCGACAAACAGCCCAAGCCGTACAACACGCTCAATCTTAGCGAGGAAGACGCGATCCGCAAGGTCGTGAAATCGGCCGGACGCACGCTCGTGCTCATCTCGGGCGGCAGCAAAGTCGACGACGAGGATCTGCTGCACAAGGCGCGCCTCGCGATGGACGCGGGCGTCACCGGGCTTATCTTCGGACGCAACCTGTGGCAACGCAAGCGCGACGATTCGCTGGCGATCACGTCGCGCATCCACAAGATGTTGGAGAGCTACTCGGCGTAGGAGGTCAGGGAGTCGCCGGCTCGCTGCGCGCGATCGCGCGCGGCGCCGCTCGCGGCGTGAGCAGGTTGAAGAACCGCACGATTGCGAGCGCCGAGTAGGCGCCGAAGAGCCAGGTGAATGCGGTCGTCGCGAGCGGCCCCAAGAACGTGCCCAACATCATCGTGAGCGCGAGACCGACGATGTACGCGCCGCCGAGGAACAGCGCGACGATAGCGGTCGGCGTGAGATTTTGCGCCGCAAGCCTGCATGAGTCCGAGAGCGCTTCGACCGCGGAGCGGTTCTTGAACACGATGTAACACGGGCCGTACATCGCGAGCACCGCGATGACGATCGGCCCGACGATCGTCACCAGCGAAATGATGCTCAGAAGCGTGACGATCAGCGTGAACGCGATCAGCGGCCACAGCTTGAGCAGCGCGGTCTTCGCACCGGGGCCAAGCGCGGGCGCTTCCCCCGACCAGGTCGATACCGCCGCCGCCAGCGACCATCCGTAGGTGTATGCGCCGACCACGAGCGTGAGCAGTACGAAGAAGATCGCCGCGAAGACGATGAAGTACACTTGAGCCGGAGAGATGGTCGGCACTGCTGCGGGCCCGACCTTCGCAAACGCCGCAAACAAATTCGCGACGATTGAGAACCACGTCGTCACGAATGCGGCGAATGCGAATGCCGCGATGACCGTTGTTCCCGCGAAGTTCGGCAGCCCAAGCAGCCAATTGCGGCCCTGGAAGATCTTTCGAAATGCGTCGGTCGCTTCTTTGGTGGAGTCGAACTGCGCGATCACCGGTGCTCCGGTCAGCTGCTCGTGGGCGGGATGATGGGATACGGCGGTTCGCTTCCTCTGCCGCTTGAGAGCAGGTCGTAGAATCGCACGATCGCGAGCGCGACGTATGCGGAGAGGATCCACGAGAACGCGAGCTGTCCGATGATCCCGACGAACGGGATCAACCCGACGAACGCCGTGACGATGAAACCCACGATGTAGACGGCGATGAAGGCGAGCACCAGGACGATCGTCGGACTGAGGTTCTCCGACGCGAGCCGGAACGAATCGCCGATCGCCTCAGTGGCCGACCGGTCTTTGAACATGATGTAGCACGGTCCGTACATCATGAGCACCGCGACGATGAGCGGGCCCACGATCGTGATGATCGACACGAGCGATAAGAGCCCGACAAGCACATAGTAGGCGCACAGCGGCAGCAGCTTTTGCGCGGCGCGGTTGAAGCCTCGGTCGAAAGCCGGATCGCGCCCGAGCCACACGGGATCGGCGGCGACAAGCGTCCAGGCGTTGGTGAACGCGCTGACGACGATCGCGCCCATGATCAACACGGTGAAGCCGATGACGATGAGCGCGACCTGCGCCGGCGAGATGTCGGGCACCTGATTGCTGCTGGTCACCGTCCGAAAGAAACTGGGAAATCCGGCGATGAATAAGAAGATGACGGCGACGATGCCGATGAGGAAACCGGCGGCCGTCGTGGGGGCGCCGAGCAGCCAGTTGCGTTTTTGGAAGATCTTGACGAACGAGTCCGTCGCCTCTTTGACGGCGTCGAATTGCGCGACCATCTACCGTCGCACCCCAACGATGCTTTGCCATTGCCGGATGGTCAGCGAAAGCTTGCCATCGGTCTTGTAGGGGTCGGCGGCGACGAACGCCTCAGCGGCCGCCAGATCGGGCAGCTCCAAGATGTACATGCCGCCCTTGGCGTCGGCGAACGCGCCCGATTCCACGACCGCGCCATCGGCGCGGCCCTTGGCCAAATACTCCTTGTGGGCGGGAAGCGAGCGTTCGCGCCCTGCCATGTCCGTGTAGTCGATCAAGACGACGAATCGCATGCCACAAGCTCCAACTCGCCGCGCGGCGCGACATCGACGCGAACGGCTTGGCCGCGAGAAAACGTCCCGGCCAAAACCGCTTTCGCCAGGGGAGCGCTCAAGCGCCGCTCGATGACTCTGCGAATCAAGCGCGCCCCTTGGCGCTGGTCGTCGGCTTCGGCGGCGATGGCGTCCAACGCCGCGTCCGACACGGTGAGACCGATGCCCTGCTCGGCCGCGGCAGCAGCGATGTTCTTCACGTGGCGGGCCGCGATGGACCGGATGTCTTCGCGCCCGAGTTGGTGGAAGACGACGGCGTCGTCCAAGCGGTTGACCAGCTCGTGCGAGAACTGCGCGCCGAGCTGCGAGAAGTCCGTCCCTGCCGGCACGTTGGCGGTGAGGATCACGAGCGCGTTGCGAAAATCGACCGCGCGCGAATTCGAATCGGTGAGCCGGCCGTCATCGAGCAGCTGCAGCAGCAGATCGAGCACTTCGGGATGCGCGCGGTCGACGTCGTCGAACAGCACCACGCTGTACGGCCGGCGCCGGACCGCTTCGGTGAGCTCACCTGCGCGCTCGTGGCCGGCATACCCGCGCGGCGCGCCGATGAGCCGCGTGGCTGATTGCGGCTGCGAGAATTCTGACATGTCGAAGCGCAGCAAGGCATCGTCGCTGCCGAAGAGCGCGGCGGCGGTCGCGCGCGCCAGCTCCGTCTTGCCGACGCCGCTCGGTCCGAGGAACAGCAGCGCGCCCATCGGACCGCGGTGCTCTTTCATGCCGGCGCGTCCGCGGCGCACGGCCTCTGCGACGGCGCGCACGGCCTCGTCCTGGCCTACGACGCGGTCGCGCAGAATCGCTTCGAAGTTGAGCAGCCGGTCGGCTTCTGCGCCGGCGACCGTTTCAACCGGGATGCCGGTCCAACCGGCGACGACGCGCGCGACGTCCGCGGGCGTCACATCTGAGCCGCCGCGTAGCGCGACGAGCGCGGCCGCTTCGTCAAGCACGTCGAAGGCCTTGTCGGGCAGATTGCGATCGGTGATGTAGCGCGACGACATGGAGACCGCGGACGCGAGCGTCGCGTCAGCGATGCGAACGTTGTGGTGGGTTTCGTATCGCGTGCGGCTGCCGCGCAGCATGGCGAGCGCGGCGCCGGCGGAGGGTTCTTCGATCACGACCGGCGCAAAGCGGCGTTCGAGCGCCTCGTCGCTTTCGATGTGACGGCGGTATTCGTCGAACGTGGTCGCGCCGATGCAGCGGATCTCGCCGCGCGCGAGCGCCGGCTTGAGCATATTAGCGGCGTCCACGGTCGAGCCTTCAGCGCTGCCCGCGCCCACGATCGTATGCAACTCGTCGATGAACACGATCACGTCGCTGGCGCGCGAGAGCTCGTCGATCATGCGTTGCAGGCGCGCCTCGAACTCGCCGCGGTACTTCGTGCCGGCGACCACGCCAGCCAGCGTGAGCGCGAGAATGCGCTTCCCTCCGAGCACGCGCGGCACGTCGCCGCGCGCGATGCGCTGGGCGAGGCCCTCGACAATCGCGGTCTTGCCGACCCCTGCGTCGCCGATAAGCACGGGATTGTTCTTCGTGCGCCGCGCGAGGATGCGCACGATGCGATCGATCTCCGTGTCGCGGCCGACCACCGGGTCGAGCCGGCCTTCAAACGCTTGGCGGCTGAGGTCGCGCGAGAACGCGTTGAGCGTCGGCGTGCGGCTCGAAGAGAAGATGGAAGGCCGCGGTTGCGCGGGCGGCGCGCCGGTCACGGGCGAGCCGGCGTCGTCGCGCCTGGACCGTTGGATCTGTTCGCCGACCAAAGCCGCGCCGACGCCGAGCGCGAGCGCTGCGATCGCCGCGCCGCCGACCCACTGCATCGTATCCTTCGCGTTCGCGTTGAGGCACTGCGCGCACAGGCTTGCCGTCGCGAAACGACCCCCGCGGAACACAGACGTCGCACCCGTCGCAGGCTGCTTGCCGCAGCGTTCGCACATCTTGACGGCGCTCATCGAATCCTTTCGCGACGCGAGCTGCGCTCTGCGTCTTGTCCCGACCACACGGTCAGCAGATTGTGGAGGATGCGCGCGGTCGCTCCCCAGATGCGTCCACCCGCCACGGGGTAGTAGTAGATCTGCCGGCGCGTGCCGCGCCACTGCCGCCACTCGACTCCTTCGGCGCCTGGTTTCATCACGTCGCGCAGCGGCACCACGACCGGACGCGCGACTTCAAGCGGGTCGGGCACGAGCGCGGGCAACGCATCCAAGTGTCCGACCACGGGCGTGATCACGTAGTTCGAAACCGTCGTGTGCACGTCGTCGAGCACGCCGAGCACATCGACGCGCTCGCGCGGCAGTCCCAATTCCTCGTGTGCTTCCCGCAAGGCTGCATCCACCGGGTCTGCATCCTGCGGCTCGACCGAGCCGCCTGGAAAACAGATCTCTCCTTTATGTTCGGCGACTTGGTGCGTGCGCTCGAAGCATACCAGCGACAGCTCGCCGTCGGGACCCGCCAGCGGTACGAGGACCGCGGCGCTGCGCGTCCCGGCTTCGCGCAGGCGGTTTGGCGCACGCGTTTGCAGGAGCTCGCGAAGGCGGGCGATCGTGGCGCCGTGCATGGCGATCAGTTCAGCGAAAAGCGAAAGCGCGGCGACTCGCCGTGAGAGGCGGCCGCTCGCGCTCCGGCCGCTGCGAGCGCCCGCAGGCGCCGCGTCTCAGCTTCGAGCAGCACCATTTCGGCGCGCAAGCGTTCTAACGACGAGGGCGCCTCCAGCAAGCGTTGCTTGACCGCACCGTCGACTTGCATTGCGTCGGCGATCAGATAGGACGCGGCGGTGGTGTCGTCGGGCATTCGGATGCTTTCGAGCTCGCGCCCGAAAAGCGCGAGCAGCGCTTGCAGATAGTCTGTGAACCGCTCGGCCGCGATCGCCTGCAGCGGCGACGCATCCCCCGAACCGATCGGCTCCTCGAGATACGATACCTCGGCCGACCAGAAAGGTTTCTTGTCGGTGATGCGCTCGACTTTGAAACGGCGCTCGCCGCGCGTCACGATATCCATGCGGCCATCCGGCAAGCGCGTCACGTCGGTGATGAGCGCCGTCGTCCCGACGTCGACTGGATCGAGGTCGTCGCCGGTTTCCTGACCGCGCCGGTCGAGCAGCACGCCGAACGCGTCGCCCGACTCGATGCAGCCGCCGATCATCGTCTTGTATCGATCTTCGAAGATGTGAAGTTGGAGCGCCGCGCCCGGCATGAGCACCGTGCGCAGCGGAAACAGACCGAGGCGCGCCATTGCGCTATGCCTTTTGCGCGAACTCCTCGCGCCATGCGGCTGCGATGCGTTGCAGCGTGCCTTCATCGACGCGTTCCGGATCGTCTTCGAAATCGTCGAGGTCGGTGACCAATTGCAGCAACTCCGGCATCGGCACTTGAGTGGGATCTTCGTCGGGATGTGCTTGCGCGAGCTCGAACCCGATGTCTTCGACGTCCTGCCACGTAAGGCCCATCAACGATCCCTCCCCTCCCGCGGACCCCTCACGTTGTCCATCGGCAGCATGAGAACCTTTGTTTCATCAAATGCCGACGATGCTGTAGCCGGCATCGACGTAGATCACCTGACCGGTGATGGCGCTCGACAGGTCGCTCGACAGGAACACCGACACATTACCGACATCGTTCGCGCTCACGTTGCGTCGCAACGGCGCGCGTAGCGCGACCTCCGCGAGGATATTGGTGAACCCGCTCACCGCGCGCGCCGACGCGGTCTTGATCGGACCCGCGGAAATTCCGTTGACGCGAATGCCCTGCTCGCCGAGATCCACAGCCAAATAACGAACGCTCGCTTCCAACGCAGCCTTGGCGACGCCCATCACGTTGTAGCTCTGCACCGCGCGCACCGAACCGAGATACGTCATGGTCATGACGGAACCGCCCGGCTTGATGATCGGCTGCAGCTCGCGGCTCAACGCGACGAGCGAGAATGCGCTGATGTCGAGCGCGATGCGAAAGCCGTCGCGTCCAGTCGCGTAGTACTTGCCAGCGAGCTCCTCGCGCCGCGCAAAGGCGATGCTGTGCACGAGCGTGTTGATCTGCTTGTATTCGGACTCCAGCACCGCGCGCAGGTTGGCCAGGCTCTCGTCGCTGGCCACGTCGCAGTGCAGCGCAAGTCCGCCGCCCAGCTCGCCGGCGAGCTTCTCGACCTCGTCCTTGGTGCGCTCGCCCTCGTACGTGAGCGCGAGCCGCGCGCCGTGCTCGTGCAGCGCCCTCGCGATCGACGTCGCGATGCTCCAGCGGTTCGCGACGCCCATCACCAACGCGGTCTTGCCCTCGAGCAGTGCGCTCATCTGCCCGAGAATTTCTTGGCCTGTTCAAAGCGTTGCGCCACCGCATCCCAGTTCACGACGTTCCACCACGCTTTGAGATAGTCGGGGCGCCGATTCTGGTACTTGAGGTAGTAGGCGTGCTCCCACACGTCATTGCCGAGGATCGGCTTCGCCCCCGATGACATCGGATTGTCCTGGTTCGGCGTGCTGGTGATCTGCAGCTTGCCGTCGGCGTTCATCACGAGCCACGCCCAGCCGCTGCCGAACTGCTTGACGCCGGCATCGTTGAACTGCGTGCGAAAAGTGTCGAGATCGCCGAACGCGCTCTTGATCGCATCCGCGAGCGGGCCTTTCGGATCGCCGCCGCCGTTGGGCCCCATGATCGTCCAGAACATCGAGTGGTTGACATGGCCGCCGCCGTTATTGCGCACGGCTCCGCGGATGTCTTCCGGGACCGCGTTGAGGTCGCCGATAAGCTCGTACACGGTTTTGTTCGCAAGCTCGGGGTGTTTTTCGATCGCAGCGTTGAGGTTGTTCACGTACGCCGCGTGGTGTTTGTCGTGGTGCAGCGTCATCGTCTCCTTGTCGATGTGCGGCTCGAGCGCGTCGTACGGATATGGAAGGTCGGGCAAGGTGAACGGCATGGTCGATTCCTCCTTGGGCTCGGGGCATTACAGTATCATCTCGGGCATCTCCTAGTGAGCGTACCCAGGGAGGAAGCCTTACCAGCGACGTACGTTACTCGCGATGCGCATACATGTGCGGCTGTTCGCGTCCCAGCGCGAAACGCTGGGCCGCTCCGCCATCAGCGCCGACGTACCCGAGGGCTCGACGGCCGCGTCTGCGCTGACGTCGCTGGCGAAGGATTATCCCGGTCTGGCGGCCGCGAGCGGCTCGCTTGCGTTTGCGGTCAATCGCGAACATGCGTCTCCGGACACGCCGCTCAAGGAAGGCGACGAGCTTGCGCTTCTGCCGCCGGTGGCCGGCGGGTGAGCACGCGCCATTTCGTGCTCACACCCGAGCCGCTGGACGAACAGTTGCCTGCGGCGATCATCTCGGTCGACGGCGCCGGCGGTCTCGTCACGTTCGTCGGACGCGTGCGCGATGAAGCGCGCGGCCACAAAGTGGATCTGCTCGAGTACGAAGCGTATCCGGAAATGGTGGAGCGCGTGTTCGCGGACATCGCGGCCGAGGCGCGCAAGCAATTCAAGATCACCGATATCGCGATCCATCATCGCGTCGGCGCGCTCGAAGTGGGAGACGTGAGCGTGGTGATCGCGGTATCTGCACCGCACCGTGCAGCGGCGTTCGATGCATGCCGCTTCGCGATCGACCGGCTCAAGCACATCGCGCCGATCTGGAAAAAAGAGCACACGCCCGAAGGCGCCGTCTGGGTCGACGACCGCCCTTAGCCGCCGACGAATTTCACGCCGAACAGGCTCGGCAAGAACGTCCCCACGACGTAGCCGATCACACCTGCGCCTGCACCGATCAAGAACTGCTCGAGACCTGAGCGCCATGGGTTGCCGCCCGTGACGCGCGCCTTCACGATGCCGATGCCGAACAGCGCGAGGCACGCGAGCAGGATCGACAAGCCGAGCGCCATGTTGCCGTTTGTGAAGATGTAAGGCAAGATCGGCGCGATCGCGCCGAGCAAGAACGAGGGCGCCATCACCGCAGCGTCCTTGAGCGGGCTGCCCGCTGACTCCGTATCCAAACCTAGCTCTGCGCGCGCCATCACTTCAAGCGCCTTCTTCGGATCTTTCGAAACGGCAAGCGCCGCGTCGCGTGCCTGCTCCGCGCTCATCCCCTGCAAACGATAGATCTCCGCCAACTCGGCAAGTTCCTCAGCGGGGTGCTCCACGATCTCGCGCATCTCGCGCTCGATCTCGGCGCGATGGACCTCGGTTTCAGCCTTGGATGAAAGATACTGGCCCGCAGTCATCGCGACCATGCCGGCGACCCCGGTAGCGACGCCGGCGAGCAGAATCGTCGTGTTGGATTCGTGGGCGCCGAAAAATGCGGACACAACGCTGACCGTGGTGAGCAAACCATCTTGCGCGCCGAAGACGAACTCGCGGATGCGCGTGAGCGAGGCGACGCGCTCGCGTTCTTCCGTCACTTCGGCCGGACCGCTCATCTTCGCAACGCCGACTGCGGTGCGCGGCACGCGCTCGGACGGGATCCGCTGCGCACTCACGGGCTGCGCCGCGAACGGCTGGGGCGCAGCTGATCCTGACGCTGGCGGTGAACCTTCGGCCTCCGCCAACGCGTCTTCGAAGAGCTTCACGTGCGCGCGCTCGCGCGCCAGCGCAAGCTCGAAACCCTCGACCGCGTCGGCTCGCCCCTCTGCCCGCGCTTCGGCGATGTACCGCGGGTAGGTCAGATCGGTCTCTGCGCCTTCCTCTGCCACCACATGGCGGAGATTCTCGGCGGTGCTCTTGACCGCCCCGAGCGCGCGCAAATGCATCAACGCGTGCACGATCTCGTCGCCGGCAGCCTCCATGAATGCTTCGGCGATGCGCGGATAGCCCTCGCTCATCGCTTGTAACGCATATGCGCTGTACAGGCGATGCGTCTTCGCCTCGTCCATGAACGCGGTCCAAAGGTTCAGCTCGGTCTTGGAGACCTCGGTGCGCATGCCGGGTGGTTCAAGACAGGGGAGGCACGCCCTTCGGGCGCGCCCAAAGGCCTACGCGCATATGCTCGCGCGGATATTCGTCAAAGATAACCGCTTGCGCCCGTCTTTTCGAGTGCTCGTCTACATATTGGCGGCGCTCGCCGCGCAGTTGATCCTCGCGATCATCGTGGGCGCGGCCTATGCGCTCGTCCGCGGGCCCGGCGCGCTCCTCACCCGCACGCCGGTTTGGCTCGACGAACTCATCGGCACGATCGCGGTGGTCGGTGCTGCGGTGCTGCTGCGCGCGTTTCTCGATCGTCGCAGCGTCGCGTCGCTGGGCATCTCGTTCACGCCGCGTTCGGCGTTGCCCGAGTGCGGCAAACTCTTCGCGCTCGGCATGGCGCTCGGGGGCGGCATGCAGGTGCTCTTTCTGCTGATCGAACTTGCGCTCGGCCACAGCCACGTGCTGAGCGTGCAGTTCACAAGACCTGTCGTCCTCAACGTCGCGTTCTGGACAGTTTTCTTCCTCTATGCAGCGCTGGCGGAAGAATACCCGCTGCGCGGCTACATCCTGCAGAACCTGTGGGAAGACTGGGGCTATTGGCCGGCTGCGATCATCACTGCACTCGGGTTCGCGGCGCTGCACGTCGGCAACCCCAATTTCGGCGAGATGCCCTGGCTCACAGTCTTCAATATCGCAGTCGATGGAATCTGGGCCGCTCTTGCCGTCTTGTGGACCCGGTCGCTCTGGCTCGCGTGGGGCCAGCATTTCGCATGGAACGTGTTCGAAGGGCCGTTGCTCGGCACGCCGGTAAGCGGCATCTACACTGGCCCTTCGGCTGTGACGCAGACGATCACCGGTAATACGCTCGTCACCGGCGGTAAGTTCGGCCCGGAGGCGAGCATTTTGCTGCCGCTCGTCGAACTAGCGACGCTCGCGGTACTCTACGCGCTCTACAAGCGCGGCGCATTCGCGCATGCGCCCGACAACCGCGAAGCGTACGCCCGCGCGGATGAAATAGAAGAG
>JAFAHD010000139.1 GCA_019237415.1 Vulcanimicrobiota bacterium | reverse complement strand
TGCTGAATGTCACATCGTAGTCGATCGACGGCACATCGAACTGGTCTGCGAAATACGGCCACGTCGCGCGCTGGTAGGTGCGCGTCTGCGGGGGCCGTACCGGCGAGTCGTCGATGGCGATCGTGTCGTTGCGCTGATCGCCGTCCTTGTCGCGATAGACGCGATGCGTCGCGCTGATGATGCGCGTCGGACCGCTGCGCACTTCGCTGTAGTCGAAGATCATGTTCGCCGGCTTGGGGAGCGAGGCGATCAGCGCGCGGTATTTCGCAAGGGCTTTCGCTGGTGCAGTCGCGGCCGGCGGCGCGGCAAACGCGGCGGCTGGTATGAGGAGCGCAGCCGCGAGTACGAGTGCGCCCCACCCACGTCGCGCGCCGTCAGCCACGAACGGATTTCTCGATCGCAGCGGGGACCGCCGCGAGCGCGTCGACGACGCCCGCCGGTCTCTTGCCGGCGCCTTGCGCGATGGCCGGGTTGCCGCCGCCTTTGCCGTCGACGTGCGCGATGATCGCCGCGAGGACGTCCTTCGCCGACAGGCCCTTGGCATTGGCGCTGCTGCCGACAGCGACGACGAGCGACACCTTGCCGTCTTGCGGTGCGGCGACGACGACGACGCCGTCCGGCATCTTGTCGCGGATCTGTTCCGCAAGATCTCGCGCGCCGATCCCCGCATCTTCGCGATGCGTCACCGTCACATATGGGACGCCGGCTACTTCTTTGGCCGATGCGACATACTCGCCGGCGTGTTCGGCCGCGAGCTGGGTGCGCAGCGCCGCGACTTGACGCTCCAACTCGCGCTCGCGTTGCGTCAGACGCGCGAGCGCTTCGGGCACCTGCTCCGCCGTCGCCGACAACGTGCTGCCGACCTCGTCCACCGTTTCGCGCACAGACGTGACGTATCTGTCTGCCGCTTCCGAGACGACGCCTTCGACCCGCCGGATGCCCGCGCCGATCGCCGACTCGGCGAGCAGCACGAAGTGACCGATCTCGCCGGTCGAGGCGACGTGGGTGCCTCCGCACAACTCCACGCTCGGACCGAAGGTGACCACACGGACGACGTCGCCGTAGTTCTCGCCCTTCATGTAGACGGCGCCCTGTGCGATCGCCTGCGCGAACGGCATGGTCTGCTCGCTGATGTGGTAGTCGTCGCGGATCAGCTCGTTGACGCGTCCTGAGACTTGCGCGCGCGCATCGCGCGAGAGCGCGCCGACGGGCGAATCGAAGTCGAACCGCGTGCGCTGCGGAAACACGGCGCTGCCGCGTTGAGCGACCGAATCGCCGAGCACTTCCTTGAGCGCCCGCTGCAAGAGGTGCGTCACCGTGTGGTGGCGGCGGATCTCGCGCCGCCAATGCGGATCGACCAGTGCGTCGACCTGCTGGCCGATCGATAGCGCGCCGCTGCGCATCACGCCTTTGTGCATGATGCGGCGATACGACTTGTCTTCGTACTGCGTGTCGCGCACGTCGAACGACGCGTTCGGTGCCGCGATCGCTCCGCGGTCGCCGCTTTGCCCGCCCCGTTCGGCGTAAAACGGCGTCTCGTCCAACACGACGACCCCCTGCGCACCCGCCTCAAGGCGTTCGACGGGCGCGCCGCCGGCGTCGAACAGCGCCGCGATGGCGCTCCTGTTCTCCAATCGGTCGTACCCGACGAACGTGGAGCGCGCGGCGTCGCCGGCCGCCGGTCGCGTCACGCGCACTTCGCCGCGCTTGCTCATCGCGTCCGCGCGGGCGCGTTCGCGCTGCGCCTCCATCGCTTCGTGATAGCCGGCCATGTCGATGCTCACGCCGGCCTCGGCGGCGATCTCACGCGTCAGGTCGACCGGGAATCCGTAGGTGTCATACAGTTCGAACGCGACCGAACCCGGCAGCTCGCGCGCGCCTTTCGCACGCAACGCATCGAGCCGCTCGGCTAAGAGCGTCGAACCGCGCGCGAGCGTCGCGCCGAACTGCCGTTCCTCTGCTTCGAGCGCGCGCTGCACCCGTTCGTCCGCCCCGCGCAGCTCCGGATAGCCGCTCGCGAGCGAGCCGATGACGGCCGGCGTCAAGCGCGAGAAAAATCCCTCGGGATACCCGAGCAGCTTACCGCTGCGGATGGCGCGGCGCGCGAGGAAGCGCAACACATAGCCGCGGTCGGTGTTGCTCGGAACGACGCCGTCGGCGACGAGGAACACGCAGGCCCGCGCATGGTCGGCGATGATCCGCTGGTGTACGCCTCGTTCGTCTTTCGACAGCTTTGAATCTTTGGTCGGCGGCAGCGCGTCGATCACATCGCGATACAGATCCGTGTCGAAGATCGAGGTCTTGCCCGCCAAGATCATGCACAGCCGTTCGAAGCCCATGCCGGTGTCGATGCACTTCTTGGGAAGCGGATGCAGCTTGCCGCTCTGATCGCGGTCGTACTGCTGGAACACGAGATTCCAAAACTCGATGTAGCGCGGCGACTGCACGCCCGGCTTCTCACACTCGGCGCAACCGGGAGCGCAGGTAGGTTTGCCGCAGCCGAAACCCGCGCCGAGATCGTAGAAGATCTCAGAGCACGGGCCGCACGGGCCGGTCGGCCCCATATCCCAGAAATTGTCTTCGCGCAGGCGCGAAATGCGTTCGGCCGGCAGATGATCTTGCCAGATCTGCGCGGCTTCGTCGTCATCGACATACACCGTCGCCGATAAACGTTCGGCCGGCAGCTTGACGACCTGCGTGAGGTATTCCCACGCAAACGCGATCGCTTCGCGTTTGTAGTAATCGCCGAACGAGAAATTGCCGAGCATCTCGAGGAACGTGCCGTGCCGGCCGCTGCGGCCGACGTTGTCGATGTCGTTCTTGCCGCCTGCGACGCGCAGACAGCGCTGCACCGTGACCACGCGTGGCGCGGGAGGCGGCGCTTCGCCCAGGAACTGCGGCACGAACGGTTCCATGCCCGCGATCGTGAACAGCGTCGTCGACAGCGCGTCCGGAACCAGGCTCGCGCCCGGCACGTGCTTGTGGCCTTTTTTGTCCACGAAGAAATCGACGAACGACCGTCGGATGTCCGCTGAGGTCATATCCCAGGGACTACTTTGCGCGCTGCGGTCGCGACTCTTCTTGGAGCAGCCCCTTCATCTTGGCGAGCGCGCGCGCTTGCAGCCGCGAGACGTGCATCTGCGAGAGCTGCAGGCGTTGGGCGATAGCCGATTGCGAAGCATTTTCGTAGTAGCGCAAGTAGACGATGACGCGTTCGCGGCGGTCGAGCCGCTCGAATGCGCGCTCGACGAGGTCCTTCGACTCGAGCGCTTGCATGTCGGGGTCGTCGCGACCGAGATAATCGAGCAGCGTCGCGGCTTTGCCGTCGCTGTCGCCGGTGAACTCAACGTCGAGCGACAGCGGTGCGTACGCCTGCCCGAGCTCGTGCGCTTCGATGATCTCTTCTTCGCCCGCGTTCAATTCGCGCGCCATTTCGGCGACGCTGGGCGAGCGGCCGAGCCGCACCGACATCGTGTCGAGCGCGCGGTTGACCGCAGCGTTGAGCTCTTGCAGGCGGCGCGGCACGCGGATGGCCCAGCCGCGATCGCGGAAATGCCGCTTGATCTCGCCGATCACGGTCGGCGTCGCGTAGGTCGTGAACTCGAGACCGCGCTGCGGCTCGAAACGATCGATCGCTTTGATCAGGCCGACCGTGCCGACTTGGATCAGATCGTCGAGCGGCTCCCCACGATTGGCGAAGCGGGAGGCCAGATAGCGCACGAGATTGAGGTGCGAGACGACGAGCTGCTCGCGCATGTCCGGGTCGCGCTCGCGCGCGAACGCTTCGAACAGCGCGCGCGTGCGCTCGCGATCGAATCGATCGGCGCGTTGCGGGTTGTGGGGGTTCGGATGCGCGCCCACGTGGCGTGTCTCTGCGGCGGGCTACTGCGCCGGCTGCTGCGGCCGCACGTGTTTGATCATGGTGAGCCGCGTGCCGCGCCGCGGATCGACTTCGTAGCTCACGTCGTCCATGAGCGTGCGGATCAGGAAGACGCCGAGCCCCCGCTCCTGCGGCTCGCCCAGCTTGCGCGGCGCGATCTCAGCGCCGTTGAACCCTTTGCCCTGATCGTGCACGGCGATGACCAGCTTGTCCGGATGGATCGCGCATTCGATGCGCACTTCGCCGTCGGAGGCCGCGTGCTGGATGCAGTTGGTGTACGCCTCGGCCACCGCGAGCTTGAGATCCTCGATATCCTCGATGCCGAAGTCGAGGCGGCTTGCGATGCCGGCGATCGCCAGGCGCGCGACTCCGACCCACTCCGCCTGGCTCGGCAGGCGCAGCTCGATGACGTTGTGAGTCGGATCGTTCTTCGCGGAAATCACAACGCAGCGCTGGCGCTGGCCTCAGAGTCGTAGATGCCGAAGATCTTGACCAGCCCCGTGATGTCGAAGATCTTCTTGATCTGCGGATTGGTGCAGACGAGGCTGACCGTGCCGCTGTGCTCGCGCACGCGTTTGAGCCCTCCGATGAGCACGCCCAAGCCGGTGGAATCGATGTAGCGCACGTTTTCGAGGTTGATGATCAAGTCGTAATGCCCCTGATCGATGAGCTCCCCGATAGTCTCTTTGACGCGCGGCGACGTGTAGACGTCGATCTCGCCGTTGAGATCGACGACCCGCACGCCGTTCTTGCCGGGGATCTCCTTGACGTCGACGTTGATGTCCACGTCCACCCTACCCGTTCTGCAGGTCGTCGATCTTCGATTGCGCGGCGTGCTTGGCTGCGCTTACCGCGTCGTTAGCACGCTTGGACGTCGTCTCGTATGCTGCGCGGGTGCGCTTGGCGAGATCGTCCGCCTGCTTGCGCAAGTCGTCCGCGAGCTGGTTCGCGAGATCGCGCAGGTCCGATGCGAGGTCGAGCGCCTTGCCGCGCGCTTCTTGGGCCTTGCCGGAGATCAACTCGCGCGTCTCTTCGCCGGATTGCGGCGCCAGCACGAGCGCGAGCACCGCGCCCGCGAACGCGCCGATGACCAATCCGGAGAGGAAGCCGACGCCCGAGTTGCTGCGTTCATTGTCCATGTGTTTGCGTCTCCTTCAATTCGATCCGTTGTCTCTGCCGTTGTCCTTGCCGCGCCTCGTCAGGAACGAGCGGGCGCCGGCGCTGACGCCGGCGATGAGGCTTGCGATCTTCGCGACGGTTGGCGCGATGCTCGCGCTCGCCGCGTCGGTCGCCTTGTCGACCGCGCCGGCCGCGCGCTCTGCGACCGCTGTGACGCGGTCCACGCGCGCGACCATGCTGTCGACGCTGTCCGCGATATTGCCGATGTGGTCCATCGTCTTCATCACTGGGACGTCGAACTGGTCGAGTTTCGCGTCCGCTTTGGCCAGCGTCGCCTGCGTCTGCGTCAGCAGCAGCCCTACCCGCACGAAGACGTACAGCAGACCTCCGGCGATTATGAGTGCAGCGAGGCCGATGGCCAGCCACATGAAATCTTGGGTCGTCATGCGAGGACCTCTGTCATTCTCTGGTGCGCGAAAGACCTCCCCCAGGGACGAGCGTTCCTGCCAACCCGCGTAACTTCTCCACTATACCCGGCAATGACGAAAGCAAACGCTCGACGTCGGCTTTGGTCGTGTCGCGCCCAAGCGAGAAACGGACCGCGCTTCGGGCCGCACGCGCCGGCAGCCCAAGCGCGCTCAGCACGTGTGAAGGCTCGAGCGACCCCGAGGTGCACGCGCTTCCCGTCGACACCGCAAAGCCCGTGACGTCGAGCGCCAGCACCGCGGTGGCTCCCTCGATGTCGTCGAAACGAAGGTTCGCGTTGTTCGGCAGGCGTTCGCGCCGCGGGCCGTTGAGCGCCGCGCGCGGGATCTGCAATGCGCCGTCGATCAACTGGTCGCGCAATTCGCTCGTCGATGCGGCTTGCGCTCGCACATCGCGCACCGCCAGTTCCAGCGCGACAGACAGTCCGACGATGCCGGCGACATTCTCGGTGCCTGCGCGGCGGCCGCCTTCTTGGTCGCCCCCGACGACGATCGGCGCCGGCTTCAGTCCGTTGCGCACATACAACGCGCCGACGCCCTTTGGCCCCTCGAACTTGTGGGCCGACAGCGACAATGCGTCGACGCCTAACGCTTTGACGTCCACCGGGATGTGACCGACCGTCTGCACCGCGTCGGTATGGAAGAGCGCGCCATGCCGGTGCGCGATCTCCGCGAGCCGTTCGATGCGCTCGATCGTGCCGATCTCGTTGTTGGCGTGCATCACGCTGACGAGCGCCGGCGCCGATTCCGCGGCGGAACCATGCTTGCGCCCCTGCGCCAAGACGTGTTCGAGTTCCGACGCATCGACAAATCCATCCGCGTCGACCTGCAACAGCGTCACGCCATGCCCGCGGCCGCGCAAAACGTCCGCGGCGTGGAGCACGGCGTGGTGTTCGATGGCGCCTGTGATGAATCTCGCCTGCGAGCCGCGCGATGTCGCGCACAGACCGAAGATCGCGAGGCAATCCGCTTCGGAGCCGCCCGCGGTGAAGATGATTTCATCAGGCCGCGCATTCAAGGCGCTTGCCGTACGTGCGCGCGCGTCGTCGAGCGCGTGCCGCGCGCGCTGACCGGCCGCATGCGGGCTCGACGGGTTGGCGAACTCGCCGCGCAGGAACGGCAGCATCGCCTCGAGCGCTTCGTTGCGCAGCGGCGTCGTCGCGGCACTATCGAGATAGACGGCCATGCGCGTTCGTTCGCGACGGGGTCGGATGAACCCCGGCGCCGAATCGTTCGGGGCGTGACTTCACTCGATCCATCCGCCGCGGCGGCGCGCTGCCTGGTCGTGTTGCCGACCTATCAAGAGCGCGACAACATCCGTGCGATGATCTCGGCGGTGCTCGACGCATCGCCGCGCGTCGACACGGTGGTCGTCGACGATGGATCGCCGGACGGCACCGCCGACCTCGTCAGCGCGATGCGCGTGCACGATCCGCGCATCTCGCTCATCTCGCGCCCGGGCAAGCTCGGCCTGGGCACCGCGTATCTCGCGGGATTCGCGTTCGGATTGGACGCGGGCTACGGCGCGATCGCCACGATGGACGCCGACGGTTCGCACGACGCCGCCGTGCTGCCCGCGATGCTCGCCGAACTCGACGCCGGCCGCGCGGATCTGGTCATCGGGTCGCGCTACGCGAAAGGTGGCACCGTTGAGAACTTTTCCGCGGCGCGCAAGCTGAACAGCGCGGTCGCGAATGCCATGGCGCGCTTGCTGCTCGGTCTGCGCGTGCGGGATTGCACGTCTGGGTTTCGCCTGTACTCCGCCGCACTGCTGCGCCGCATGCGGCTCGACGCCCTCAAGTCCACCGGTTATTCGATGGTGCCCGAACTGCTGTATGAAGCGTCTGCTGCGGGAGCGCGCATCGTCGAAGTGCCGATCGCGTTTCGCAATCGCGCCAAGGGCGTCTCCAAGGTGACCGTCGGCGAGATCCTGAGCTGGATGCGGACCGTCGCCGCGTTGCGGCGATGATGCGGCGATCGCATGGCTGACGAGCCGCGCCTCTTCGAAGACCTCGCGCCGCACACGAGCGATGCCCTCCCGGCGACCGCGCCGCTCGCAGCGCGCATGCGCCCGCGCACGCTCGATGAGTTCGTCGGACAGCAGCGCATCGTCGGGCCGGGGACCGCGTTGCGCACCGCCGCCGAGCAGCACAAGATCCCCTCGATCGTCTTTTGGGGTCCGCCAGGCAGCGGGAAGACGACGTTGGCGCGCTTGCTCGCCACCGCCGCAGGCGCGCGCTTCGTCGCGCTGTCAGCGGTGACTGCGGGCGTGGCAGACCTGCGCCGCATCGTCGCGGATGCAAAGCGCGCTCGCGCCCATGGCGGCACGATCGTCTTCATCGACGAGATCCATCGTTTCAACAAGGCGCAGCAAGACGCGATCCTGCCGCATGTCGAGCGTGGCGACATCATCTTCATCGGTGCCACGACCGAGAATCCGTCGTTTGAGGTGAACAGCGCGCTGCTCTCGCGCAGCCGCGTCTTCGTGCTGGCATCCCTCTCGCCCGACGAGATCGGCGTCGTGGTCGATCGGGCGCTCGCCGATCCGGAGCGGGGTCTTGCCGGCGCCGCGGTGCTTGAGCCCGACGCGCGCGCCAAACTCATCGCGCTCGCGGACGGCGATGCGCGATCGGCGCTCAACGCGCTCGAGTTGGCATTCGAATTGGCGTCCGCCCGTGTTGCGCGCGCCCCGGTGATCTCCGCAAAGGACGTCGAGGAGGCGATGCAGCGCCGCGCCCTGCGTTACGATCGCGCCGGCGACGAGCACTACGACCTGATCTCCGCGTTCATCAAGACGGTCCGCGACAGCGATCCCGACGGCGCCGTGTATTGGCTGGCGCGCATGCTCGAAGCGGGCGAAGACCCGATGTTCGTCGCGCGCCGCCTGGTCATACTGGCGGCGGAAGACATCGGGCTGGGTGACCCGCAGGCGTTGCCCATCGCCACTGCCGCACACTACGCGACGCACGCGATCGGCATGCCCGAAGCCATGCTGCCGCTCGTCGAGGCGACGCTCTATCTCGCGCGCGCGAAGAAGAGCAACTCGGGGCTGCGCGCGTACGCGGCCGCGAAAGCCGCCATCGAAGAGACCGGCACGCTGCCCGTGCCCTTACATCTGCGCAACGCGCCGACCGGACTGATGAAACAGCTCGGTTACGGCAAGGACTATCAGTACGCGCATGACTTCGATGACGCGAAGGTCGAGCAGCAGCACCTGCCGGACGAGCTCAAGGGCCGCACGTTCTTCGAGCCCTAGTGGCGCAGGCGACGTAGTCAACCGCGCGTAACCTCGAGCGCCCCCGTTCGTGCTCACGTAGAAAGGTGTTTCATATGCCATCGAGTGCAGTACGCAATCAAATCACCGATCACTTATTGACCCCAAAGAACGCAGCGCTCGTTGTCATCGATTATCAGCCGGTGCAAGTCAAGTCGGTCAAATCCATGCCGCAGGATACGCTTGTCGCGAATGTTGCACGCCTGGTTGAAACGGCCGTATTATTTCAGCTACCTGTTGTGCTTTCAACCGTGAACGTGAGCACCGGCAAGAACGAGCCGACCATTCCGGAGCTGCGCAAGCTCTTACCAGGGGTCCCCGAGATCGATCGCACCTCGATCAACGCGTGGGAAGACGAGGGGTTCCTTAGAGCGGTCATCGGAACGCAACGAAAGAAGCTTCTCATGGCGGCCCTTTGGACGGAAGCATGCCTCGCGTTCCCAACCCTGGATGCACTGCGTGAAGGCTTCGACATGTATCCGGTGTGTGATGCTGTCGGCGGGACCTCGCCCGAAGCGCATGAACTTGCAATCGAGCGAATGATGCAAGCCGGCGCAAGACCGGTCGGGTGGGTCCAAGTCGCTTGCGAGCTACAGCGTGACTGGAGCCGCGCTGCGACCGCTCAGAAGTTCGCTGACATTCTCTTCGGGCCCGTGCCTGCGACAGCGGCGAGGTAGTGGGCGAGGAACGCGCGGAGCGCGATCCGCGTAGAAACTACGTCGGTCCCGGCACCGGAGGCGGCGCGGGGGCCGGCGACGGCGTGGGAACCGGTGTCGGCGTCGGTGCCGGCGACGGCGTCGGCGAGCCGTATTGCGCCGGCATCGCTCCGTTGGCGAACGGGTTGGGCGCGTTGGGCGAAAGGCTCGACTTCGGCCGCGGCGTCGGCGTCGGCGTCGGCGTCGCGCGCGAGAGCGGGAAGATCGCCATGATCCCGCCGAGCATCTTGAAGTCGTCGGTCTGCGTGTTGTAGGTCATCTCGGGCGTGTCGAACGTGCGGCCCTGCGGCTGCTCCGCATGTACGCCGCCCGACACGTGCACGAGATGTGTCGTATCGTCGAGGCTCATGACCTGGCCGGTCATGACGCGCGTGCCTTGGGTGACCTTTGGATTCTGCGACGCGGTGTAGGTGTGCGAGTTGCCGTCGATGCGCACCAACCCTGCCGTCAGCACGGTCGGGTCATGATCGCCCGGGCGCTGGCGCCGCATCACGACGCCGCCTTGCAGCTCGTAGACGTTCGTCTTCGAGTTGCCGGTCGCGCGATCGGCGCGGAATGAATCGGTCGTCGAGCGGCCGGTGATCTGCGACGGCGCGAGGACCGCTCCCGTATCCGAGTGCCAGATCACTTGGGCCGTATCCGCGCTGCGATCGGGCTGCTCGGTGGCGTGCACGCCGCCCGTCATCTTGACGACGTGGATCTGATCGTCGAACGTCATCATCGGTGCGCTCACCGTGCGCGTGGACTGCGCGACGACGACGCCACCCTGCGCGATGTATTTCTTGGCCTGCTCGTCGATGTGGATACGGTCAGCGCTCAAAGTGGTCGGCGTGCGGTCGGCGCCTTTGCTCTGCTTGCCGGATGAGTGCACCACGGCATGCCCGATGAGATCGTACGCGCGCGTCTTCATATTGCCGTTCACCCGGTCCGCGGCGAAATCGCCCTCGCGCCCGGCGCCATGGATCGGGCCCGGCACGGTCAGCGCGCCGCTGTCGATGTTGTACGTCAGCTC
>JAFAHD010000070.1 GCA_019237415.1 Vulcanimicrobiota bacterium | reverse complement strand
GGAGGCCCTTACCCCGGCCGGCTCCAAGTTCTTTTCAACATGTGGCCACGCGTCGCGGTCGTGACAATAGGGCTGCTTTCGTCTTTGTGCGCGCGGGCAGCCGCGGCGCAAGGGTCTGTGGCCGGTTTGGTGAGCGACACGAGCGCTGTACCTGTGGCCGGTGCGCAGATTGCGCTGCGCGCCCCGGGCAAGGCGTTCAGCGCGCTTTCAGATCCGCATGGCGCGTTCTCGATCGAGGGCGTGGACGAAGGCGTCTATGGGCTTGCGGTGCATGCGGCCGGGTTCGCACCGATCGCCAATCGGCAGCTGGCCGTCGTCGCAGGCGCGGTCGCGCGCGTCGACATCGTGCTCGCGCACGCCGCGGCGAACGGCGTCGCGACGTTGGGCACCGTGACGGTCGATGGTTCGAATGCGCTGTCGCGGGCCTCGTCGCGCATCGTCGACGTCAACCCGCAGGCGCTTGCCGCGCAAGGCGCGGCGCAACTCACTGATGCGATCGGGCAGCAGCTCAACGCGACGATCGTGCACCAGCAAGGCGGCGCGCCCGGCCTGCCGCAGACGCTTGCATTACGGGGCCCCGATCCGCAAGAGACGATCGTCGACATCGATGGCCATCAGGTCAACAACCAGAACACCGGCGATTTCGATCTCGAGCTGCTCGATCCAGCGGAATTCGCCGGTGTGCAGATCGTGTACGGCGTCGGGCCCTCGACGCTTGTCGGGGCGAGCGCGGAAGGCGGCGCCATCAATTTCCGCACGATCGAGCCGACATTGCAATCGCACGGCCTCGCCCGGATCTCGTACGGCAGCTTCGAGAGCGTCGGCGAGACGATCGAAACGACTGGCACGGACCAGCGCATCGGATACGCGCTTCTCTACCGCCGCTTCACGACGCAAGGCGAAGTCAATGACTATCCGATCACGATCGCCACACCGGGGCCGGGCGCCGCTGCGCAGACCGCGATCGTCGGATCGAACATCGACGCCACGACAACGCTGGCAAAAATCCGCTACACGTTCGAAGGCAATGCAGGATTCATCGAAGCGTCGTTCCGCGACACTGCCGCGTACCGGAATTTGTCCGCGCCGTTGAGCTCGCCCGACAACCCCAGCGATATCGCGCCGTATGCGCCGTTCACGGCCGTCAACGCGCCCGGCGCCGCGGCACTGACGACCGCCCCCGCCTATGGGCTCGACCTCCAAGTGCCTCTCGGCCGTAAAGATGCAGGCGGAGAAGCGCCTGCCACGCTGACGCTCAGCCATCTCACGAACATCAGCGATCAATCGGTCGAGAACATCAACCCGGCGCTCAACCCGTATTTGCTCAACATGTCCGACCGCGTCAACGACGACGTGGCTCACTACGAGCGCGCAATTCCCGGCTTCGCGGACGCGACGCTGTCATTCTCAGCGGACGTGCGGCAGGAGACGCTGGACGCACCGGACGCGCTCGCGCCCGGCCCACCGTTGCAGCATGCGTCAAGCTGGTGGGGCGCAGGCCGCTATGCGTGGAGCCCGAGCGAATACCTGCACTACACGCTCGCGCTGTTCTATAGCTGGTACAGCACGTTCGGCACCAGCCTCAATCCGCGCGTCGCGCTTGTCTGGACGCCACTGAACACCGTCGTGCGCGCGTCATTCGGCACCGGATTCCAGCCGCCGCTGCTCACGAACCTGGTCTTCAATCCGGGACTCTTGCCCGAGCGCTCGGTCGAGTACGATCTAGGCGCAGAACATCGCTTCGGCAGCGGCCCGCGCGCGCCGAGCGGCACGCTCAACTTATACAGCACGCTGGTCAACAACCCAACGCAGCAACTGCTCTCGGCAAGTGGCGCCGTCGTCTACATCGCGAACATTGGGCAAAATCGGTACGAAGGGCTCGAGCTGCTTGCTAGTCAGCCGCTGACCTCGACGATGGCGCTCAACGCGAGCTACGGCATCGACTCTGCCTACTCGACGACTGATCCGGCGCTGACGAATCCCGCCGCGCCGGCGCTCATCCCGGGCGAACAATTCATGAGCGTGCCGCTGCATAAGGCGCAGCTCGGCGTGCAAAGTCACGTGGCGCGCAGTGGCCTCGGCTACGGCATCGCCGCGACGTACGAGAGCAGCGCCAACGAGCTCAACCGCCCCGCGTTCGTTGTGCTGGACGCCGACGTCGGCGTGACCTTCGGCCACACCGACGTGAACGTCGCAGGCACGAACCTCACCAATGCGTTCGACGACAAGTTCACGCTGGTTGGCGCGGGTGTGCCGTATCCGATTCCGGGCGGCACGATGCCGACCAACGCATATTCGCTGCAGGCCGCATCGGTGCGGGTGACGCTGACGCAGCGCTTCTAACGCGCAGCCGTCTGCAGATCCGCCAAGTACTGGTGGATGAACGCGATGGACATGCTGCCTTCGCCGACACCTGCGGCGACGCGTTTGACCGATCCTGAGCGCACGTCGCCGATCGCGAAGACGCCGGGAACGGTCGTCTCGAGCAGATACGGATCGCGCTCCAGCGGCCATTTGCCCGAGCGCTGTGCATCGACGCCCGTGAGCACGAAGCCGCGCGTATCGCGCGCGATCGCCGTGGGGAGCCACTGCGTGTCGGTGTCGGCGCCGATGAATGCGAACAACCCCGTCGTCGGATTGAGCGCGACGCTGCCGCGGGCGCGGTCGGCGACGTCGATCGCCTCGAGGTGATCCTGGCCGTACAGGCCGGTCACCTCGGCGCGCAGCTGGACGTTGATGTTCGACTTGGTCTTGAGCTGTTCGATCAGATAGTGCGACATGCTCTTGGCAAGCGAATCTCCGCGGCACAGCAGCGTGACCGAGTTCGCAAAGCCGGCGAAGTACAGCGCCGCCTGTCCGGACGAGTTCCCTGCACCAATGATGAAGATGTCTTGGCCGTGGATCGAGTGCGCGTCGCTGGGCGACGCGCCGTAGTAGACGCCGCGCCCGATGAAGCGGTCGATCGACGGGATGTCGAGCCGGCGCCACGTGACGCCGAGCGCCAGCACGATCGCTGAGGCGCGCAGCGTTTCACCTTCGTCGAGCACGACGGCGAGGTCGGGCACCTGGATCGAGCGCGCACAGCGCGTCACGACGATTTCGGCGCCTAAGCGGCGCGCTTGCACGAGCGCTCGGTGCGCGAGTTCGTCGCCGGATACGCCGACGGGGAAGCCGAGATAGTTCTCGATGCGCGACGACGTGCCGGCTTGACCGCCGGGCGCCTCGCGCTCGATCAGCACGGTTCGCAAACCCTCGGACGCGCCGTAGACGGCAGCCGCGAGACCGCCTGGCCCGCCGCCGACGATCACGACCTCGTACGAGTCGGCCATGGGTGTCACCGACAGTCCGATCATCTTCGCCAGCTCGCGCATCGCCGGTGCCGTCGTGATCGTGCCGTCGCGCAGCCGCACGAGCGGCCAGCCCGCGTCGTCCTGCAACGCGCCCACGTCAGGGTCGTCGGGCGTCAGCCATTCATACGGCACCTGGTTGCGATGCAAGAACTCTCGCAGTTCGTGGGTGGCAGGGTCCAAGCTTGGTCCGACGACGCGGACTTCCGGGGATGGCGGCCGTGCGGCGAGGTCGTGCAAACCTTCGATGCGTTCCAGCGCGGCAGCGCCGACTTTGGCGGCGATCTGCGGCGCGACCACGCAGAGCTGGTGATACGTGTTCGGCTCGATGCGGATGACGCGCGACTTCTCGACCGCGCGCAGGCTCGCGAGCAGCGGCGTGTTGAGGGTGACGGTCACTTCGCCGAAAAGATCGCCCGGGCCGCGTTCGCCGACGACCGTCTCGACGCCGTCGACGAACTTGGTCGCGTCGAGCTTGCCCTCGAGCGTCACGATGAGCGCTTGCGCCTCGCCTTCGTGCGCCGCGTACTCGCCGACGTTCAAACGAAGGTCCGCGACGGTGCGAGCCAGATACGAAAGCTCTTTGTCTTCGAGCTCGGAGAAGAGGGGAATCGCCCGCAGTTCCTCTGTAGTGACCATACCTCAGTTCGAGGTTAACCCACGAAGGCGCGCGCACCTCGCAACAAAAGGGGGGAAAGCCATTCCGAGCACTCCGTCGAGAACACCGTCCGCCGCCTCGAGGATCTGCCCGACGCGCTGGCGCAGAACATCGCGGTCATCGAGACGCTCGCCGCAGCGATCGCCGGCGAGCGTTTTGCGTGCCCAGGACCTCTAGCCCGCGATAGCTCATCCTAGACGGATGAAGCACATCGGATTGGTCGGCGTGGGCGCAATGGGCGAGCCGATGGGCGCGTCGCTGCTACGCGCGGGGTTCGCACTGCACGTGACCGCGCACCGGTCGCGCGAACGGCTCGAGCGCTTGCTCAAGGCAGGCGCGATCGAGGAACGGGATCCAGCCGCGGTCGCCGCCGCGAGCGAGTGCGTCATCACGATGGTGCC
>JAFAHD010000032.1 GCA_019237415.1 Vulcanimicrobiota bacterium | reverse complement strand
GGTCAGCACGTATTCGAGGTAAGCGCGCGGGTTGATTCCGTTGAGCTTGCACGTGCCGATCAAACTGTACATCGCGGCAGCCCGTTCGCCCCCGCTATCGGAGCCGGCGAACAGGAAGTTCTTCCGTCCCAGACTCACACAGCGCAGCGCGTTTTCCGCCAGGGCGTTGCTGATCTCGGCACGGCCCTCTTCGCAATACAGCACGAGCGCGTCCCACTGGTTGAGCGAGTAACGGATCGCCTTGGCCAGGTCGGATTTCTTCGACAGCGTCGCGAGCTTGTCCGTCATCCACGTCTTGATGGTCGCGAGCAGCGGAACGCTTTTCTCTTGTCGCACGCGCAGCCGTTCAGCGGTAGGTTTGCCGCGGATGTCCGCCTCGATGCCGTACAGTTCGCCGATCAGTTCGAGCACTTGTCGAGTCGCGTCGGTAGGCGTGCGGGCATGCACGTCGTATATGTACCGTCTCGCGTGGTCCCAGCATGCAGCTTCTCGGATCTTGCCGCTCTCGTACAGTTCGTTGAAGCCGCTGTAGGCGTCGGCCTGCAAGATGCCCTCGAATCCGGCCAGATGGGTCTGAGGATGGATGCCTTTGCGGTCGGGCGAGTAAGCAAACCAGACCGCGGCCGGTTCGGTGGAGCCCGAACGGGTGTCATCGCGCACATACACCCACAAGCGCCCAGTCCTCGTCTTCTTATTGCCCGGCGCGAGCACCGGGATCGGCGTGTCGTCCGCGTGCAGCTTCGACGGTGCCACCGTGTAGCGGCGCAATGCCTCGGTCAACGCATCGCAAAGGGCCTCACACTGGCCGATCCAGCGGCCCATGCTGGCCGGGTCGAGCTTTACGCCGTCGCGCGCGGCAATCTGCGACTGCCGGTACAACGGGGCGTGGTCAGCGTACTTCGAGACGAGGATGTCGGCCAGCAGGCTCGGATGCGCAATGCTGCGTGTAATCGGCAGGCCGGGCATGGGCGGCTGCGAGAAGTGGTGACCGCACGGACAAACCGTCTTGCGCCGGATCGTGCGAATCACCTTGAACATCGCCGCGACGCGCGCGAGCTGCTCGGACACGTCTTCTCCGAGGGGCTGCATGGCGCTGCCGCACTTCGGACAGGTTGCGTCAGCTTCCAGTACACGCTCTTCGCGTGGCAGATGCGGCGGCAGCGCTTCTTGCGGCGATGCGACGCCCACAGGCGTGCTCGCGCTTGATTGACGGGCGCGCCGCACATCAGCGACGCCACGCTCGCTCGTCAGGTCCTCAAGCGCGGTTTCGAGCCGCGCGACCTCCCGGTCCAACTGCTCGGACTTGCGGCCGAACTGCATGCGCTTGAGCTTATCGATCTGCGCCTTGAGCTGCTCGATCTCCAGATCGCGCTCGGCAAGCTGAGCACGGGCCTCGACCAGCAAGGCTCGCAGAGTTT
This sequence comes from Vulcanimicrobiota bacterium, assembly GCA_019237415.1. Taxonomy (GTDB): domain Bacteria; phylum Vulcanimicrobiota; class Vulcanimicrobiia; order Eremiobacterales; family Eremiobacteraceae; genus JAFAHD01. Next base: position 1,016 of record JAFAHD010000032.1, on the reverse strand, counting down.
CGACATCATCAGGAAGTTCGGCGCCGTTCGACATGCGGCGCAGTTTACGAGCCTTCTCCGCGGTTTACAACATCGACAGTGCAGCGGTGCGACGCGGCTGCCGCCAATCGATGCCTTCGAGCAACATCGACAGTTGCGCCGCCGTCAGATGGACCTTGCCGCCATCGGCCTGCGGCCAGACGAAGCGGCCACGCTCAAGCCGCTTCGCAAGAAGCCAGAGCCCGTCCTCTGTTGCCCACATGAGCTTCACCAGATCGCCGCGCCGGCCTCGGAAGATGAACACGTTGCCACTCAGCGCATTGTCCTCGAGCGCCGTCTGCACCTTTGCCGCCAACCCTTGAAATCCGCAGCGCATGTCGGTGACGCCCGCCACCAGCCAGACGCGTGTGCCCGTAGGAAGCGAGATCACGATCGCACGCTCCTCAGTACGACCCGAAGCGTATCGGCGTCGACGACGCCGTCGACCTTGACTACCACGTCTGCGAACCGAATCTCGATCGTCCCGGCTCGTGCAGCCGGATTGCCGACGTCACCTCCATCCGGGGGTGTCGTCACGCGCTGCGGCGGCGCCTCATGAACCACTGCCACGGGAATCAGAGCCGTCGTTCCGGCCTGCAATTGCTCGCGATACCGACGCCGCCAGGTGAATAGCATGTTTGCATTGATGCCATTGTCCCGCGCCAGCTTGGCGACCGACGCGCCGGGCTCGCATGCTGCGGCCGCAAGCCGGCGTCGAAACTCTCGATCGTAATTCGGGCGTCCCTTGCGGCTACCCGGTTTGGCTTCCAACTCTGTCACAGTGATGTCCATCAAATCGAAAATGATGGGCACCACTTTGATGTCGGCGCTCGCCGTCGTCTACGACGGTCGTCGCGAGGTGCTTACCGGCATTGAGAGCGTTCCACTCATTGATCGCTTCTGTGACTGCTTGTCGTTCTTCGGGTAGATCGGACGGTGACGCAATAAGTACGCGGTAGGTTTCAGAAGTGAAAGGCATCTCAGTGACGAGGGGCTAA
>JAFAHD010000123.1 GCA_019237415.1 Vulcanimicrobiota bacterium | reverse complement strand
GCGACTTCCAAGAGGCGCCGTCCCAGGAACGACGCGATCGCAGCCTTGCCGATGAGGTATGCGATCACGAACGCGATGACCGCCACCGGGATCAGCGGAATCGTCACGACGAGCACCGCGAGCACGACCAGCGCGAACGCGAGGAAGAACGGCGCGAGCACGCCGAGGAAGATCGCGAGCAGCGGCTGCGCTTCGAGGTTCTCTTCGACGTTGCGCGTGCGCATCGGGAAGAGGAAGAACGCCAACAGCGTCAAGAGCGCATCGGGGACCAGCACTTCGGCGCGCTTCGCCAATTCGTGCATCGGGCGTTCGTATGGCAGCGGAGCCGGCATCGTCGGCATCGGTTCTTCCGTCGGCATCGGGCCGGGCGTTTCGACCGGCGGCGTGGCCGCGTTCTGTTTGTGCGGCATGGAGGTCGATTCGTTCTTGATGCTGCCGCCGAACGACACCGTATCTTTCGCGACCGAGCCCTCGGGGAAGATGTGCAAGTCGCCGCCGAAGACGACGACGCTGCCGTCGACCTTGCCGTGCACGTCGACGTTGCCGCCGAAATCGACGACGTCGCCGTTGACTTCTTGATCCGCCGGGATCGTGACATCGCTGCCGAACTCGACGACGTCACCGTGCGAATAGCGGGCGGCGAGTGCCGCGAGCGACTGCGAGGTGTGCAGCGCGAGGAGCGCCACGATTGCGACGACGGCGACGAGAGCGAGCGTTGCCAGCCGGTTCATATGGCCTGCGCTCCGGCGAGCCATCCGGTCAGGCGCGGCAGATAGCGGCGCAGCACGATCGCGCCGACGGCGAGCACGAACATCTCCATGCCGAACGCGCCGGCGGCGAGCGTCGTCAGGTGCGAGCGGCTTGCGACATCCGCCAGCGTCGATCCAGCCGCACCGACCTTGCCGAGCTCGGTCGCCGCGGCGGCGAATGCATGCTGCCAATTGATGACGCGCGTCATCGTCAGGCCGATCAGCAAGGCCCACGCCGCCGCGAGGTAGGCGACGAACCAGCGCCACCGCACGCCCGCGGGTTTGGGAGCGGGCAAGGTTGCGATCGCGGCCATCACCGACGCGGTGAAATCGGCGCGCGGCTCGATGCCGCGCAGACCCTCGAGCTGGATCTCGACCGTGCGCAAGTCCTGCGCGAGCGCGCGACATGCGGGGCAGGTGCTCAGATGCGCGTCGACGGCTTTCGCTTCGGAGAGCGAGAGGTCGCCGTCGATGCGCGCGGACAGGCGGGCTTCACAAGCAGAGCAATTCACGTCCGCCTACCTCCTCTTTTGATTTTGGTTCTGTATGCGCCGGCCGGCGCGAGCGGCCCAACGCGCGCGCCAACGCCGACTTGCCTCGATGGATCAGCGTCTTGACGTTGCCGAGCGTGACGCCCATCGTGTCGGCGATCTCTTGGTATTCCATGTGGCGATAATAACGTAACGACAGCGCGGTCCGCATCCGCTCGGGCACCGCCAGCAGCGCGCTTCGCACGGTCTGCTGTTCTTCTTCGGCGAGGATCATCGCGTCGGGCGAAGCCTCGCGGCGCGTGTCCGGGAGCCGTTGCTCCAAGGTCTCATCTTCGTAGAGTTCCTCATGCTGCGGGCGGCGTCGTTCCTTTCCGAGATGCGTTCGGGCCGCGTTGCGGGCGATTTGGTAGAGCCAGGTCGAGAATTTCGCGAGTTGCGGGTTGAAGGTTCCTAGGTGGGAGTACGCGCGGATGAAGGTCTCCTGGGCCAGGTCGTTGGCGTCTTCGGTCGAGCGCACGGTGCCGTAGAGGAAGTTGACGATGCCCCGCTTGTGCCGCTCGACCAGCGGCGCGAATGCGCCCGAATCTCCCTGGAGGATAAGCGCGACCAGCGTCTCATCCGGCACCCCAGCGTCGATCGTCTTGCCTCCCGATTGATGAAGCCTACTCGCGAGCTGGCGGGAAAGTTTCGGGACAGGCCCGGCGAACCCCGCGAAACATGGGTTTGGCCGACAAAAGTCCCAGCGCGCTCGCGCCCAAGCCGGTCGCGGCGTCCGCCACGACCCTGGCGACGTTGATGGAGCCTGCCGACGCCAATCCGATGGGCAACGTCCACGGCGGCGTCATCATGAAACTTGTCGACCAGGCGGCCGCTGCGGCGGCCATCCGGCACTCAGGGCGCATCTGCGTCACCGTCGCCGTCGACCGGCTGGATTTTTTCGGCCCGGTCCACGTGGGCGACATGGTGACCCTAAAAGCGGCGGTCAACTACACGCACCGGACATCGATGGAGGTCGGCGTCGAGATCCACGCCGAGACGCTGCGCGAGGGCCGCGTGCGGCGAGCGGGCACGGCGTTGTTGATCTTCGTGGCACTCGACGATCAGTGCCAGCCGACCGTCGTGCCGCCGATCCTGGCCGAGACCGAAGAGGAGCAGCTGCGCTACCGGCAGGCCGAGCTGCGCTACCGGCACCGCAAAGAGCTGCGCGAAAAGGAACGCGCGCTGCGCAACACGCGCGCGCATTGACCGCCCGCTACGCGCTGCTCGCGCTCGGCATCGCCGGCCTTTCGATGGCCGGCATTTTTTACAGTTTCGCGCATGCGCCGGTCGTCACGATGGTCGCCTACCGGATGCTGTTCGCGGCGGCGTTGATGGTGCCGGTCGCCCTCGTGGCACGGAGTACAGGCGCGCCGCAAACCACTGCGCGCTTCACGCGGGCGGATCTGTGGGTCACTGCCGGCGCCGGCCTTCTGTTCGCGCTTGATCTCGTCGTGTGGGCGAGCAGCCTCAAGTTCACCACGGTGGCGAGCGCTGCGCTGTTCGTCAGCACGCACCCGATCTTCGTCGCGCTGCTCGCCTGGCTCTTGTTCCGCGAACGGCCGACGCCGCTCATCGCCGCTGGCATCGCCATCGGCATCGTCGGCATCTCGATCGTCGCGTGGCAAGACGTGCGGTTGTCAGGCCGCGCGCTGATCGGCGACGGACTCGCGCTGCTCGCGGCGTTTGCCGAAACGGGATATCTGTTGTGCGGCCGCAGCGTGCGTCAGCGCATCGATGCGCCGCGCTATGCGTTAGGCGTCTACGCGTCGTGCGCCGCATTCGTGTGTGCCATCGCGCTGGGCAGCGGCGCCGGCTTTTCGATTTCGCGTCACGACGTGCTGCTCGCTATCGGGCTTGCGGTCGTCGCGACCGTGCTCGGTCACACGCTCGTCTCCCAGTCGTTGGGCTACATGCCGGCTGCGGTCGTTGCTGCATCTTTTCTCGCGCAGCCCTTGATGGCCGCCGTCTTTTCCGTGATATTCCTGGCGCAGATGATACCGCTGACCACCGCGCTCGGCGGCATCATCGCACTGGCGGGAATCGGCGTGGTCGCGTACGCGAACGAGCGGCGCCCGGCCGAACCGCTCGAGATGTAGGAGAACGCCATGAAACCGACCGAAGGGGCGGCGCGATGGCAAAACGCGCACTGATCACCGGCATCACCGGTCAGGACGGTTCGTACTTGGCCGAGTTCCTGCTCGACAAGGGGTATGACGTCTTTGGCATCACGCGCCGCTCGAGCACGAACTCGTTCGATCGCATCGCGCACATCATCGACAAGATCACGCTGCTGTCAGGCGATCTGCTCGACGAGCACTCGCTGGTTAGCGCGATCCGCGAAGCCAAGCCCGACGAGATCTACAGCCTCGGTGCGCAAAGCTTCGTGCCGACATCGTGGTCCCAGCCGGTGTTGACCGCGGAGTTCACAGCGGTCGGCGTCACGCGATTGCTTGAGGCGATGCGCAACGCGAAACCGGATGCGCGCTTTTATCAAGCCTCGAGCAGCGAGATGTTCGGCAAAGTGCAAGAGACGCCGCAGCGCGAGACGACGCCGTTCTATCCGCGCAGCCCGTACGGTGTCGCGAAAGTATACGGCCACTGGATCACGATCAACTATCGCGAGTCGTACGGACTGTACACATGCTCCGGGATTTGTTTCAACCACGAGTCGATCGTGGGCCAAACACCAGTGATCATCCGCAAAGATGGCCTCGTAGACGTCCTGCCAATCCAAGAAGTGTTGCGCGCACGACCAAAGGGCACCGCATATCAACACTTCGAGACGCCACGACTCGAAGTGTGGGATGGCGATGACTTCGTTCGTGTCCTTTCTGGCACCGCGTATCATCACGTTCCAAACAAGAACAACAAGCGCGTGACGCGCATCGAGGCGCGTGCAGGCACCATCACGTTGACCGGCGATCATGTCGTCTTTCTTGACGGCGATGAGCGCCGCGCTGAAGGTGTTCAGCCAGGCGATCGAATTAGGCGCGCGTCGTTGCCGAGCGCCCCGAGTGCAACGAAAATCACACCCGAGCTCGCGTGGCTACTTGGAGCGTTCGTCGGGGATGGGTACGCCGCCAAGGGAGCCCACGTTCATGCGAGGTTCGCGAATAACGACCTAACCCTGCGGCGGAAGTTCGCGCACGCTTGGCGCCAAGTGACGTGCGGTTACGCGAGAGAGACGAGCCAGAGTTCAGGGTTCGTGCCAGGCCGGACTGTCGGCGCGCTGGCGCTGGCCGGCGCGCCGACATTTGTCCATTGGCTGCGGGAAGTCTGTTACACGGAAGATGGCAAGAAGCGCGTGCCGGCGATCATCCTGAACGCCGATGAGCAGATCTGGATATCGTTTCTCGAGGGGTACAACGCGACTGACGGCTTGAAAGCCGGAAACGCTCGGTACCCATTCAAGAATTTTAAAACGAACTCGCCGACGCTGGCCATGGGCGTGTGGTGGATGACGAGAAAGGCGCTCGACCAAGACGTCGTCCTGAACGTCGAAGTCGGACCGCCTGAGCGCCCTGGCCCGTTTTATTCGATGAATCTTCGCACGCCGCGCATCGTCAAGTTCGGCCGGCACTTGCGCCGCGACTTGGCCGAAGTGAAGCGAGTGACGCCGATGCCCGACTATGACGGCTGGCTCTTCGACTTCACCACGACCTCCGGTAAGTTCCACGCCGGCATCGGCGAGTGCGTGATCCACAACTCGCCGAGGCGCGGTCTCGAGTTCGTCACGCGCAAGGTCAGCGACGCCGCCGCCCGCATCAAGCTCGGCCTCGCGAAAGAACTCCGCATGGGCAACCTCGACGCGCGTCGCGACTGG
>JAFAHD010000050.1 GCA_019237415.1 Vulcanimicrobiota bacterium | reverse complement strand
AGACGAAAGCAGCCCTATTGTCACGACCGCGACGCGTGGCCACATGTTGAAAAGAACTTGGAACCAGCCGGGGTAAGAGCCTTCCGCGAGATCATGAAAGATCGGTTTGAAGGCATCGCGCTGGCCCTGCTGGCCGTACTTGCGTTCAGCGTCACACTCCCAGCGACGCGCGTCGCGGTGCCGCAGTTGGGGCCGCTGTTCATCGGCTTCGGACGCGGCACGGTCGCCGGCTTGCTCGCGCTCGCCGTGGTGCTCATCATGCGCGAACCGTTACCGGACCGCCGGCATTGGAAGGGCCTTGCGATCGTCGCGTTGGGCGTCACGCTCGGATTTCCGCTGTTCTCCGCGATCGCGTTGCGCACGCTGCCGTCCGCGCACAGTGCGGTAGTCGTCGGGTTGCTGCCCGCGGCGACCGCTGTCATGGCGGTGCTGTTGATCGGCGAGCGGCCGCCGTTGCCGTTTTGGATCGCGAGCGCGGCGGGCGCCGCTGCGGTCTTGCTGTTCGCCGCCGTCGAGGGCGCGGGCCGCCCGCAGTTCGCCGACCTGCTGCTGTTGATCGCGGTATTCGGCGGCGCGCTCGGCTACGCCGAAGGCGGGCGCATCGCGCGCGAGATCGGCGGTTACCGCGTCATCCTGTGGGCGCTCGTCTTCTGCCTTCCATTCTTGGCGCTGCCGTTCGCTCTGACAGTGGTCACGCAAGGATTGCCGCACGCCTCCCCGGCCGCGTGGCTGTGGTTCGCGTACGTCGCCATCGTCAGCCAGTTCCTCGGCTTCTTGCCCTGGTACCGCGGCTTGGTGCTTGCCGGCGTCGCGTACACGAGTCAGCTAGGCCTGATGCAGCCCGTGCTCACGCTCGGCTGGTCGGCGCTCATCTTGGGCGAGCACGTCGGCCCACTGACCTTGGTTGCGGCCCTCGTCGTGATCGCGTGTGCGGCGCTCACGCAATGGACCAGGCCGCGAGAGGCGGAACCTGATGCGGTGTGAAGCCGCCGGTCCGCAGATGGATCTTCGCCGCAGCGCTCGCGCTCGCGGCGCTCGTCATCGCCGTCCGACTGCTGCCGTACGCGGCGCCGATCCGCGCGCGCGACCTCGTCCAAGATAGCCAGGCCGTCGAGTTCACCGACCGCAACGGACTGCCGCTGGGCACGCTGCTGGCGCGCGATCAGGAACGAACGGCATCGGTGACGCTCGATCGGGTTTCCCCGCTGTTCATGCGCGCGATCGTCGCCGCCGAAGACGCGCGCTTCTATCAACACGGTCCCATTGAGTATCGAGCGCTCGCACGCTCCGCATACGAGGCGCTGCACGCGCGCCACATCGTGTCGGGAGGGTCCACGATCGCGATGCAGCTCGCGCGGATGATCAGCGGCGCGCCGAGCACGGTGCCGGGCAAGGTCGAACAGATCTGGACCGCCTGGCGCATCGCGGCCGGCATGAGCCGCGAGCAGATCCTCGAGGCCTACGTGAACCGCCTCCCCATGGGGGGCAACGTGTATGGCGTCGAGGCGGCCGCGCGAACGTTCTTCGGCGTCGCGGCCGCCGATCTCGATCTGGCGCAGGCGACCGCGCTCGCCGCGATCCCCAACGACCCCAACGGCCTCGACCCGTACGCGCACTGGCACGCGCTGAAGATTCGTCAAGCGTACGTGCTCGAGCGAATGGTGCAAACCGGCACCATCTCGCGCACGCAAGCGGATCGCGCGCTCGCGGAGCAGCTGCGTCTGCAGCCGCGCAACCGCGGCATCGTCGCCGCGCCGCACTTCCTGTTCTGGCTCGGCTCGCGCCTCCCGCCGCATACCGCGCGCGTGCGTACGACGATCGACCGGCCGCTGCAGCAGTTCGTTGAGACGCAGATGCGCGACGTCATCGCCGCGCTGCGCTCGCGCAACGTGCACGCCGCAGCGGCCGTGGTCATCGACAACCATACCGGCGAGGTGCTCGCGTACGTCGGCTCGCCCGACTATTTCTCCGCCGTCCACCAGGGCAGCAACGACGGCGTGCAAGCGCTGCGCCAGCCGGGCTCGACGCTCAAGCCGTTCCTCTACGAGCTGGCGCTCGAGACGCGCGCGATCCACCCGAACACGATCTTGGCCGACGTGCCGGCGCGCTATGCGATTCCTGGAGCCAAGCTGTATAGTCCCATCGATTACAGCCAGACGTTCCAGGGTCCGGTGCGCGCGCGCATCGCGCTTGCCGACTCGCTCAACGTGCCCGCCGTTCGCGTCCTCGAGCGCGTCGGCGTGCCCGGTTTCCTCGACCGCCTGCATCAGTTGGGTTTCACGCATCTGACGAAGGCCGCCGACTTCTACGGTCTGGGCCTGACGCTCGGTGCAGGCGAGGTCAGCCTGTGGGAGCTGACGCGCGCGTACTCGACGATCGCGCGCAGCGGCCGGCCGCTGGAGCCGGTGACGTGGTATTCAGATCCGGGCGACGGACCTCGGGCTGCTGAAACGGTTGGCGCCGCGAGCGCGTGGCAGCTCGTCACCGACATGATCGGCGACGAGCATGCGCGTGCGCAGGCGTTCGGCGTCAGCTCCGCGCTGGACATGCCGTTCGACGCCGCGGTGAAGACCGGCACGTCGTCGGATTTCCGCGACACCTGGACGGTCGGCTTCACGACGGACTACACGGTCGGCGTGTGGGTGGGCAACTTCAACGGCGACCCGATGCGCAGGTTGTCCGGCGTCGCAGGGGCTGCGCCGTTGTGGAATCGCATCATGTTGCACCTGCACGAACGACGCGAACCGGCGCCGTTCGCACCGCCCGCCGGTATGGTATTGCGGCACATCTGCGCGCAGACGGGTTACAAACCGACGCCGGATTGCGATGCGGCCGTCAACGAGTATCTGTGGCCGGAGGATCTCGCCACCTACGAGCGGCCGCAGCGCGCCGCGGCGTTGCCACGCGAATACGATGAATGGCTCGCACTGCAGCACCGAAACGCAAGCACGAGCACCGGCTTTCGCATCGTCGCGCCGCGCGAGGGCGACGCGTATCTCGTCACGCCGGCCGAGATAGGGCGCCAGCCGCTCGAGTTCCAAGCCGCGGCGCTTCCCGGCCGCGCGGTGCGATGGCGGCTGAACGGGCGCGTGCTGGCGGACGGCGCTTCATTCTTTTGGCCCATGCGGCCCGGTCACTACACGATCGAAGCGAGCAGCGCGGGTCGAACGGACCGCGTGAGCTTCGACATCAGCGAAGGCGCGATCGTGCGCCAGCCTCGCCAGGGTTTCTCGATCGTGGCGCGCTGACCGCGCGTTCTAGTGCAACGCCACTCCGTTCGGCGCGTTGAGCTGCGTCGTCGGACCGACGATCTGCCGGATCGGCGCGGTGTTTCCAATCGATCCCGCCGCGTACACATCCACGACGTTCGACTGCTGCACGATGTAGAAGTTGCCTGCGGCATCGAGCGTGACGCCGCGAGGGTTGGACAGCAGCGTCGCGGCGCCCGCGATGGAATAGGCCGGCGCGACGTTGCCCGTCGCACCGGGAGCGAAGGCGAGCAGCGCGAGCGCGACCGCGTCGGGCGCCACGACATTGCCGCTTCCATCGAATGCGAGCTCGGCTGGGCGCATGAGCATCGTGCTCGCGCCGGTGATGACTTGCACGGGAGCGACGTTGCCCATGGCGCCCGGCGCGAACGCGAGCAGGTTCGTGTCGGCGACGTACATCTTACCCGTCGCGTCTGCGACGACGCCGGCCGGCAGGGCGAGCATCGTGTTCGCTCCCGAAATGCTCTGCATCGGTGCGACGTTGCCAGACGCGCCCGGTGCGAAGACGAGGAGGCTGGCGACGCCCTCGTTGACGACATAGATCGTCCCCTTGGCGTCCACGAATACTTGCGCGGGCACGTTCAACGCCGTCAGCGCGCCGCTGATCGTCCGGATCGGCGCAACATTGCCGGTGGCGCCTGGCGCGAACACGAGAATTGTGTTGGTGGCGCTGTCGGAGACGTACAGCTCGCCGGCGCTGTCGAACGCCACGCTCGCAGGCGAACTCAGCGTCGTCGCCGGGCCGCTGATGGTCACGACCGGCGCGATATCGCCGTTCGCACCGATCGGATACGCGGTCACCGTGCCCGAACCGGAGTTCGCGACGTAGATCAGCGTCGCTGCCCCGTGTGCGGGCGGCGGCGTGCTGCTGGTCGCCGATGAGCTGCAGCCGGACGCAGCAAGCAAGACCGCCGCGAGCGTGGCATACAGGGCGTTTTTGAAACGTTGCACCTGCAGACTCCTTAGCGATCGGTGTTCCAGCGCGACGGCCGTTTCCTTCATCCTACTCGCTGCTGACCCCGCTTAGCGAGCATAGCCGAACTTCTGGAGGTTGCGTCGAAGCAGCGAATAGAGATGGTAGGATACGCCACGCCAATCCACCACCTCGTCGGGGCAGCGCGCTTCAACGACGCGCCATCCGTCTTCGCCTTCTCCGAGCATGTACTTGTCGGCGAGGTATTGCCCGCACGCCGCTTGGCGGATCGCCACGGCATCTTCGCGACGCGACTCGCCCGGATGTATCATGGTTTCCCAGGCTTCCCAGGCATCTTGCGCGACGAGCTTGGGATACGACCTCGTCACGTCGACGAACAACCCATCGCTGAACTTCCACAATTGCAAGGGCGAGATCAACAAATCCGGATACGGCACCTCGTTCTCATCGGCGTAATCCTCGTCATGCGACAAGAACTCCACGCCGCGCGATCCGGGCACGCGGATCAATTCCCCGCTATTCGTGTACTTGCCCCACATCTTCTCAAAACGCCGATACCGTCCAAGCGCCTGGTCATACGCATAGACAAGAGAGAAACCACAGCAGCTCGCTCCCGGTGAAAGGGCGGTGAACACCAATTCGAGTTGTCCGTCATCATCGAGGTCGATGATGAACGGACCATTGACGGAGGCGAAGTTCGATCCATCCGACATCGTGATACGGCCGTAGTCGTGCCCGACGCCGTTCCGCGCGATGCGCAACGAAACCGGTCCAAACCGCGAGGCCGTATCTTCAAACGTAAGCTGGGCGCTGACGTTGCCGGCTTTCGCGATGCGATAGCCGTCGCTTCGAGCAGGCAAACCTTTCAGCATCGACGATGACGCCGCCGGCGCAACGCTGCGCTCGTAGTTGCCGAACCCTTTCCTCACGTGATACGTGATGAGCTCGAACCCGGCGTGTTCGCGGCCCGTGCGCGAGCACGACTTTTGGAGCGTGACAAGCAACTGCACTTCGTGCGTGCCGTCGCCGGCGAGCACGATCGCCGGTCCGTCGAATGGGAGTGTAATACCACATGCATCGACCGGCAAGGGATCGTCGACCGCGAGGCGGTGGTTGGCGTAGATGCGAAGCCGCGAATCCTTCCAATGATCCGCTCCGGCGACCGGTGGAAGCGGTTCGGACCGGTGGATCAGATCCGCTTCGACGCCGCCGGCGCTGATTCTCGACACGTCCACTACCGTCTGGAGGCGCTCACTGCTCGCGGCTCTGGCATCGTTGCGCGCAAGACAGAACCACGCCACGGTGGCGATGATTGCGATGCGCAGCGCGTGCATGGCGCTTGTGCCGGCTTAGGGCGAGACGACCAGCACCGAGGACGCGGTGCGTCCGAATTCCTCTGGCGCATACTGCAGATGCACTTCTGCGCCCGGCCACGCGTACGTGCCCGGCGTCACCGAGCGCACGATGTAGTGGAAGCTGTACACCCCAGCATCGAGATGGTTGGCATACGCCACTACGCGATCTTTGTAGATCGTCTGATAGTCGATCTGCCAGCTGTCGCTCGCCGCTTGGTAGTACTGGGTCGACGTCTTGAAAGACGTGTCGACCGCTTCCAGTCCTGCCGGCAGCGGATCGGTTATCACGAGATGCTCGACCGGGTGGTCGGTGATGACCTCGAGGCCGATATCGAAGACCTGCGCAGCGCCGAGCGTCAGCGAGCTCGCCGGCGTCGCTAGGCCGATCGAGCGCAGCACGTCGCCCGCCACGGCGGGCCGGATCTCGCGCGTGATGCGCAGGCCGTTGAGAATGCCGGGCTGGTCGCCGGCCAGGCGGTAGCGGTACGACAGCACGTAGTGCAGCGTGCCCGTGCCGGTCTTGGAGAGCACGACATCCGATACGCCCTTCGGCAGCTGCGCCAGCGGCACGTGCACCTCGCGCAGAGGGTTGGCGTATCCCGCGAAGCGTTCGGACGCGCGTGGCGCGCCGGCGATCGTGAGCGCCGCGGTGAAGTTCGCGTTCGCCGGCTGGCCGCGCGAGTAGTCCACCAGCGCCGTCAGCGCGGCGGCATTGTCGTAGTACTCGGGCCATGAACCCTTGACGCGCTGATCGATGATCGTGCGCACGAGCTTGTCCTGCAATTCGGTGGGCGCATGGCGCGCGACGAACAGTCGCAGCGCGGCGGACTGTGCGATCGTCGGCGTGCTCAACCAACTCCATAGACCCGGCAGATTGAGCGCTGCGTAGCGGCCGGTCTCGTAGGTCGATTGCTCGATCTGTTTCGTCATCGCCGCGGCTTGCGCGTCCCATGCCGGGAAACGCGTCAAGTAGCGCGCCAGTTCGATCTGGCTGACTTCATCGAGATCTTTGTGGTGATCGTAGATGTCGCTGAGGAAGTCGTTGCGCTGCTCGCCCAAATCTGCGAGCGCGATCAGCGAGCGCAGCCGGAGATCCGCCGCGCAGACCTCGGTGATGCACCCGTAGTGGTACGGATCCGCGATGACCTTGCGCAGGAAGTCCTTGAGCCGGCTGACGATCGTCGCGTCGACCGGCAAGCCTGCGCTCTGCGTGCGCGCGAGCGCTTCGCCGGCGTACGGCGATACCCATGGATCGGAGTCTTTGCTCGTCGGCCAACTCGCGAAGCCGCCGTCTGGGAGCTGCAGCTTCGCCAGACGCAGCACGTCGTTGGCCGCGGCTTGGCTTGGATGGAAGTCCGGATAGATCTGCCCATAGCGCGATGCGAGGATCTGCATGTTCGCCGTGATCAGCAGCTGACTGGCGATCGGCTCGAGGAACGGCAAGTCCTCGTCTTCGTCGAGGTCCGCTTTTGCGCGCGCCGTGAATTCCGGCAGCAAGAGGCTTGCCAGCTCGACGTCGAGGCCGCCCACGCTCGTGTCGACGTGTTGATCGACGTTGAGCGGGATGGTCGCCGACGCGTCGGTCGCTCCGCTTTCGATCGACGACTCGGTGAGCGGCGGCGAGCGCAGTTCGAGCGGGACCTGGAACGCATCGCTGCGTCCGCCGAGCGTGGTGGTGAACCGGACGCTCGTCGTGCCAAGCCCGGTGGCGAGCATGGAGAAGCGATAGGCCTGGGTGCCCGATTGCGCAACCGGCGCGCTCGACGCCGTCGCGGATTGCTGCGCGCCGGAGAGGAACACGAGCGGACCGGTCAGCGCGCCCTGAATCGACAGCTGCCCCGTAAGGTTGTCCGCATTGGTGACCGAGACGCCTGCCTGGAACTGATCGCCTGGGCGCGCGAATTGCGGCAACACCGGGTTGGTCAGCAGCGGCTTGCTTGCGATAAAGGTCGCGTCTGCACCGCCGAACTTCCAATCTGCACCCGAGACGCTCGTGCCGCTGACCGCGACCGCGAGCACCCGCCACGTCGTCAGGTCATCGGGGAGCTTGAACGTGATGCTTCCCTTGCCTGACGCATCGGTGACCAGCGCGCCCTTGTAGTACGCGAGCGGCTGGAAGTTCGTGCGCACGCGCGTGCCTGCTGCGGCCGCCGATAGCCCGCCGCCGTAGCCCCATCCCTTTTGCTGCGGTGCAGCGAATGGGCGCAGCACGACATCCGGCCGATTGTCGGAGAAGCGCGTTTGGATCGGCTGCGTAGCGAATACCGTGTCGATGAGGTCGGGCGGACGGTACCCCGACAGCTGCAAGATAGCCTCATTGACCACCATGACCGCGAATTCGCCGCGAACCGGTGCACCGGACGCATCGCGCATCTGCAGCGCGACGGTCTGCATCTGGCCGGGCTCGAGCTTGGCCTTCGCGGGCGCGATCGTGAGCTTGAGACGTTTGCCGTCGAGCGCGACGTTGAGCGGTGCAAAGCCGGTGCGCGAGAGGCTGTCGAGCGCGTCGGGCACGGAAACCGACAGCGACGTACCGGTGCGCACCAGCACCGCTTCGACCGCCGCGTTCGGCAACATGTCCGGCGTGACGGTGAAGCGCACGCGCGGCGCACCGCCGGACACCTGCAGCGTCTGCTGGTAGATCGGTTTGTACCGCACGACGCTGAAATACAGGCGGCCCGCTGGATACGGCGACTCGATCAGCGCGGTCGCAGTGTCGCCGACTTTGTACTTGGTCTTGTCGAGCTTGACGGTCAAGATGCCTGGATTCTCGTTGCCCCAATTGACGATGTCGGATCCGGCGGCCCACAGCTGCAGATCGGTCGCCGTCGCATCGTTGTTCGAGCCGGCGAAGTTCGCTCGGATGCGGTAGATGCCGGACGTCGTCGGCGTGAGGTTGACCGTTTGCGGCGTCTTGCCTGACGTGACATCGGCCTGTGCGACCGTCGTGTACTGCGCTTGCCACCGGTCGGCGCTGGAACCCTCGACCAGCTGCGTGACGCTGCTGTACTTGACCGACTGCAGCTCGAGGTGCACGCGCTGGCCGTCTTTGGTCGCGCCTTGCGCGTCGGTCACGACGACCTTGACCGGATACGCCACGTTGGTCTGCGCGATGAAGTCGCCTTGCATGCCGATGAGCAGATCGCTCGGCAACGCGGTGAACGTCTTCGAATCGGCGACCGAGAGATTCGATGCGTCCGTCGTCTCCATGTCGACGCGATACGCCATCGGGTACGGAAGATCGTTGCCCACCGAGACGTTCACGTTCGACGTGCCGTCCGCCGGAAGCACCCCGTCGCTCTGTGCGACATCGCTGGACATCGATGGAGGCTGGTCCGGCCAGAACCATTGCCGCCCGAACCAGTATTCATCCCAACCTTGCGGCGTGAACGGCGTCTGCTGGCGCGTGACGTAGAACTTGTACTTGCCGCCTTGCACGGGCGCGCCAAAGAGGTACATGCTCGTCGCCGACGCGGCGACCGACTCGCCCGAATGCGCGAATTGCTTGTCGAGCTTGAGCGCCACGCTGAAGTTCGGCGGCTTGAATTCGGCGACGCGGAACGTGCCGTCGATCTTCACACCGTTACGACCGGTCGCCTCGATCGTGTAATAGCCGAGCGGTTGGTTCGGTTTGAACTTGAGCTGCAGGGAGAACGCGCCGTACGCATCCGTCGCGACGGAGCCGGCGGAGCTGGAGCCGCCGTCGGGATCGAGCAGCGCGACCTTATACGTCGCCTGCGCGTCGCGCGCGAGCCGCCCGTTCTCCAAGTAGTAGGCTTCGCCGGTGAACTCGGCCGTTTCGCCGGGCTGATACAGCTCGCGATCGGAGAAGATCGCGCCGCGCGACTGCGCGGACGGACTCCATGTCGCGTCCATGTCGTAATCGTATGCCCCGCTGTACTCGAGCGTGCGCGTGAACGCCCAATCGGCGCCGAGGCGCGCCACGGTGAGCAATGCCGGCGGATCGGCGAACAGCGCCTCGCCGCCCATGCAGTTCGACAGCGCGCTCGCATCAAAGGTCGCCGTGCCACTCGCGTTGGCTCGCCCGGTCGCGCATGCGGAAACGGGAAGGTCGCGGTTGTCGTCGAGCCGCGAGGGCCAGATCTCCACCTGCGCGCCGGCCGCAGGCGCGCCGTCCGACAGCCGGTTGATTTGCACGATTCCCGACTGCGGGAACCATTGCGCGAACACGCCGAGGTTCGTGAGCGCGACGACGCCGTTGGCGGCGCGCTTGTTCTCACTGCCGCCTTCTTGCGACCGCACGCCGTACGCGAGCACGCCGGTGCGTCCGCCCAGTTTTTGCCGCAGCGGCACTTCGTAATGCTGGGCGACGTTGGTCGCGCCCGCGGCGGGCACAGACGTCCAGTCGCGCAGTAACGATTGCGCGACGTCGCCGGCGGGATCGGCGTACACGAGCTGCGCGGGCGTGACCACTTTGAATGAAGCCTCGTACTTGTGCGACGGCAGGTTTACCGCCCACAAGTCCAGCTGCAGATTGTCGTCTGCCGGGAACACGAACAAACCGCTGGGCGCCCAGACGGCCGGCATCAGATCGGCCGTTTGGTAGCTGACGGTCCTGGGCGAGCCGAGCGTCTGGCCGAACGTGTCTTTGAGGCCGGGACCGATCGTGATCGTGTAGCTGGTCGACGGATCGAGCGAATCTTCGAGGATGTCCACGAAACGGCTGCCGTCATCGGCTTGGAAGATCGCCGGCGCTCCCTTCGGCATGGGGCTGATGGCGATGTTCTTGTCCACTGAATCGGCCGACAGCGGATTATTGAACACCAGCCGCTGGGGCGATGTAGAAAACCGCCCGACGTAGTCGCCCTGATCCTCCATCTTGACGTACGCGAGCGGGCCGTACACATCGAATTCGCCGGTGAACGTGTCCGAGCTCGGCAGGTTACCGTTCGCCGGCATGACGCCTTTGGCGAAGGTCAACATGTAGCGCGTGTTCGATGCAAGCAGCTCGCGCGGTTTGACGTCGTACACCCAGGGCTTCGCCGAAGGGTCGAACTGTTGGTACGCGGTGTCCTCCCACGGCGCCGGCGTCGGCTGTTTCTCAAGCGCGGCACTCACCGCGATCGGCCGGCCGTTCTTGGCGGCGATGTGCCCGGCATCGGCGAGCGAGGCTGGATCGAGCTCCATGTTCGATGAGATCTGGAACGTCGGCTGGGGCCCGACCGGGTTCGTATCTTCTCTGATCTCGGGGAGATTGCCGAGCTGGATCCCAGGGGTCGTGAAGGTCCACGCGACGTCATGAGCCAGGACGTGATTGTTGAGGTCGGCCAAGCCGGCGCGGATGACGACCCGGATGCGAGTTGCTTTCGGCAGCGCACGATCGGCTTGGAAACCGACCATCCGCGGCGTCAGGAAACGGAAGTGGCCCGCCAAAGCCGGCGTGACCGTGAAGTACTGGAGCGCGGCCTGTTGTGACGGCGACTCTATCGCTTGGACGGGGATGAGGGGGTTTGCAAAGCGCACACGGATCTGTGAGAGGTTCTCCGCCTCACCGGTTGGGCTGATCTGCTCGATCCACGCTGGCACGGTCGGATTCGGCAAAGGCGAGACCGCCGGCAGCGGCCCTTTGCCGGGAGGCTTGGCGCAGCCCACGGCCGCACAGAAAAAAGTGACGACAAGGAGAAACCGCCGCAGCGCGGCCCCG
>JAFAHD010000003.1 GCA_019237415.1 Vulcanimicrobiota bacterium | reverse complement strand
GACGGCCGGCCATCTTGTCGCCCTGCAAGATCTTGCGCTTCTGCGCGACGTACACGCGGACGAGTTCGTTCACGCCCGGCGAGAGTTCGTCGCCGTTGTCGCGCTTGAAGACCTTGACGTCGATGACCTTGCCCTTCTCACCGTGGGGCACTTTCAACGACGTGTCGCGGACCTCGCGCGACTTCTCGCCGAAGATGGCGCGCAGCAGCCGCTCCTCAGCGGTCAGCTCGGTCTCGCCTTTGGGCGTGACCTTGCCGACGAGGATGTCTTCGGGCCGCACCTCGGCGCCGATGCGCACGATGCCCTGTTCGTCCAGGTCCTGCAGCGCATCTTCGCCGACGTTGGGGATGTCGCGCGTGATCTCTTCGGGCCCCAGCTTGGTGTCGCGCGCTTCGCACTCGTACTCCTCGATGTGGATCGAGGTGAAGCGGTCTTCCTTGACCAGCCGCTCGGAGATCAAGATGGCGTCCTCGTAGTTGTAGCCTTCCCACGGCATGAACGCGACGAGCACGTTCTGGCCAAGCGACAGCTCGCCGCCCGAGCTCGACGGCCCATCGGCGATGATCGCGCCCTTCTTGACGTGATCACCCTTGCGCACGATCGGCGTCTGATTGATGCACGTGCCGGCGTTCGAGCGCGTGTACTTGAGCAGCGCGTAATTCTTGGTCAACCCCTTGGCGTTGCGCACCTCGATGCGATCGGCGGTCACGCCTACCACTTCGCCCGGCTCCTCGGCCACCACGACGCCGCCCGAGTCCTTGGCGGCGCGGTGCTCCATGCCGGTCCCCACCAGCGGAGGATCCGGCACGAGCAGCGGCACGGCCTGACGCTGCATGTTCGCGCCCATCAGCGCGCGGTTCGCGTCGTCGTGCTCGAGGAAGGGGATCAATGCGGTCGCCACCGAGACGATCTGCTTAGGCGAGACGTCCATGAGATGCACGTCTTGCGGCGCGCACTCGATGTACTCTTCGGCGTATCGGCTCGTCACCAAGTCCTCGATCAGTTTGTTCTTCGCGTCGAGCACAGAGTTGGCCTGAGCGATGCGGAACTGGTCCTCTTCGTCCGCCGTCAGGTACACGATGTCGTCGGTCACCGAGCCCTTGCGCACGATGCGGTACGGCGTCTCGATGAAGCCGTACTTGTTGACCTTCGCGTACGTCGCCAGCGAGCCGATGAGTCCGATGTTCGGACCTTCCGGCGTCTCGATCGGGCAGATGCGGCCGTAGTGGCTGTGGTGCACGTCGCGCACTTCGAAGCCCGCGCGCTCGCGCGAGAGGCCGCCCGGGCCGAGCGCGGACAGCCGGCGCTTGTGCGTCAGCTCCGCCAGCGAGTTGGTCTGGTCCATGAACTGCGAGAGCTGGCTCGAACCGAAGAACTCTTTGATCGCGGCGACCACCGGACGGATGTTGATCAGGACCTGCGGCGTGACCGTCTCGAGGTCTTGCACCGTCATGCGCTCGCGCACGACGCGCTCGAGGCGCAGCAAGCCGACGCGGAACTGGTTTTGCAGCAGTTCGCCGACCGAACGCACGCGCCGGTTGCCCAAGTGATCGATGTCATCGACATGCTGGCTGCCGTTGACGACCTCGACCAGGTGGCGGACCACGGCGATCATGTCCTCTTTGGTGAGATGGCGCAGCGCCTTCTCTTTGACATTGCCGTGGCTGTCGCGGACGTCTTCGACGCGCGACGGGGTGTAGTTCATGAGCGCGAACTGCTTCTCGAGCTTGCGGTTGACCTTATAGCGGCCCACCGCCGCGAGATCGTAGCGCTTATCGTCGAAGAACGTGTTGCGCAGCAGCGTCTCAGCGTTGTCCGGGTTTTCCGGCTCGCCGGGGCGCAGCTTCTTGTAGACTTCCTTGAGCGCGTCCTCGCGCGTCTTGATGTCCTTGTCTTTCTCAAGGCAATTCTCGATGATCGCCGGCACTTCGCCCGTGAGCGGGTCAGCGAACGTCTTGCGCAGCGCGTCGTCGGTCTCGTACTTCTTGTCGAGCGCGCGGACGAACGTCGTGACGATGATCTTGCGGTTCTTGTCGATGCGCACGCCGATCGTGCCCTCGGACGTGTCGTTCTTGCCGCCGTTGTCGGTCTCGAACTCGATCCACGCACCGCGGTTGGGGATGACCGTCGCGATGAAGATCGGCCGGCCGTTGGTGTCGGTGTCCTGCAAGAAGTAGACGCCGGGCGAACGCACGAGCTGGCTCACGATCACGCGCTCGGCGCCGTTGATCATGAACGTGCCCTTTTCGGTCATGAGCGGCAGATCGCCCATGAAGATCTCTTGGTCCGGGATGCCCTTGATCTCGCCCGACTCGGACGTGATGAGGCGAACGCGCACGCGCAGCGGCGCGCAATACGTCATGTCGCGCTCGCGGCATTCCTCGACCGTGTACTTGGGCTCGCCGAGCGAGTGCTCGCCGAACTCCAAGATGAGGTTGCCGGTGAAGTCCTTGATCGGCGAGATCGAGGCAAACGCTTCGCGCAGGCCCTCGGTGATGAACCAGTTGAACGACTCTTTTTGGAGCTCGATCAGGTCCGGGATGTCGAGCGTGTGCGGGATCTTCGCAAAGCTATAGCGCTCTTGCCCTTTTTGAGCGCCTTTGTACTCGAGCGCACCGCTCTCGACCGTCTTGACGACGCCTTTGGTCTCGATGAGCGACTCGAGCGCGGCCCGCGGATCGGTGAGCCGGAGCAGACGCGCGATCGGGCGCGGCGCGCGCATGCGCGCGCTCACGCGCACCACGGTGGTCTTGCGGCGTGCGGGTGCTTTGGCCTTGACGGCCTTGGGCGCTTTTTCTTTGGTGGCTTTGACGGTGCGAGTGCGGCTGGCGGTCTTCGTGCTCTTCATCTATCTCTGTTCATACCTTTGCGGGCGGCGCGCGTGGTTGGGCATCGGCGAGCGATGCTCGTCATCTATCTTCTTATTGGCGGCATGTATCAGCTTTGGTCAGGGGACGAAAAAGACGATACGCGTCTGGGTCCCGGCGTGCTGGTTGCGAGGCTGCGACTCGCACCACTCCGGTCGGCGCTATCGTCCCAAGGTGGCACAGACAAACATTATAGCACGAAATGCACGCTTGTCAAACGGGACAAGAGGAACTTGGGGGCTGGCCGCCGAGGGCCGATTCTAGGTCGCTGGAGTCGGGGTCGCCTCCAGCATTTGCCGCTCGTACAGTGATGCGTAGAGGCCGCTCAGCCGGATCAGGTCGTCGTGCGTCCCGTGTTCCACGATCCGTCCCTCGTCCAGGACCAGGATCATGGTGGCCCGCCTGATGGTCGAGAGCCGGTGCGCGATGATAAACGTAGTCCGCCCCACCAGCAGATGGTCCAACGCTTCCCCGATCAGGGCCTCCGAATGGGCGTCCAATGAAGATGTCGCCTCATCGAGGATCAGAATGCGGGGGTCGCGCAGGATCGCGCGGGCGATCGCGATCCGTTGGCGCTCGCCGCCGGACAGGCGTAAGCCGCGCGATCCGACCAGCGTCGCGTACCCTGCGGGCATCCGCGAGATGAACTCGTGCGCATTCGCGAGTTTGGCCGCTGCCTCGATCTCGGCTGGCGTGGCGTCAAGGCGGCCGTAGCGGATGTTCTCCTCGATCGTGTCCGAGAAGAGCTGCGGATCCTGCGGCACGATCGCGATGGCGTGACGCAGCGAGCTCAAGCGCACTCCCGAAACGTCTTCTCCGTCGACGACGACCGCGCCGGCGGTCGGCTCGTAGAAGCGCGGCACGAGATTCACCAGCGTCGTTTTTCCCGACCCCGATGGCCCGACTAAGGCGACGATCTCGCCGGGCGCGACCCTCGCGGTGATGCCCTTGAGGACGTCGCGCACGCCGTCGTACGAGAAGTGCACATCGTTGAACTCGACCGCGCCGCGGACGTCGCGCAGCTCGTGTTTGTCCGGCTCATCGACTTCAATCGGCAGATCCATCAGCTCGAAAACGCGCGTCGCAGCGGCGTACGCCTTGTTCAGGCTGCCGATGTAGTTCGACAGCTGCGAGATCGGATTGGCCACAGTCGTCGTGACGGTGAAGAACATGAAAAAATTGGTCGGCGTGAGCGTACCGGCGATCACCTGGAAGAGCGCGAAGCCGGCGAGGATCAAAACGCCCACCATGACTGCGACGTCGATCACCGGCGTTTGCGTGAGCGAGATCTGCGCCAGCTTCATCGAGGCGCCGAAATTCGCGGCGTTGCGGTCTTCGAAGCGAGCGATCTCGTACGGTTCGCGTGTGAACGCTTTGATGATGCGCGCCGACTCGAGCGATTCTTGCAGCATCGAGTTGAGGTCGGCGATGCGGTTGAGCGCCACTGTCGTCGCTCTGCGCAGCAGCCCGGAAAACGTGTAGACGGCCCAGACGACGAGCGGAGCCACCGCCATGGTGACCAGAGTCAGCTGCCAGTTGAGGTAGACCATGAAAACCAAGCCGGCAACGAGCGTCAGTGCGGCGGTGACGAACAGCGGCAGCGCCGACACGCCTTCGACGAGGATGTTCATGTCGTTCGAGAAGCGCGACAGGATGTCGCCGGCGCGCCACTTATCGAACGTTGGCAGTGAGAAGTACTGGATGCGGGCGAACAGGTCGCCGCGGATCTTGCGCACGACCTGCTGCCCGACCGACATCAGCGTGTAGCCGCTGAAATACTGCGACGAGTTCTTCAGGACGTTCAGGCCAAGCGCTGTGGCCAGCGCCACGCCGAGCTCGGAGAGGCTCTTGTCCTGCACCGACCCGACGAGCAGCTTGACCGCTCCGGCGTAGCCCACGGTGGCCGCTGAGGCGAGCGCAGCAAGCAGCAGCCCACCCAGCATCGGCGCGACGAATGGGCGCAGGTACTGGACCAAGCGCGTAGACGTCATTCATCTTCTATCTTTGGTGAAACTCGGGCCGATGCCTCGCGGTAGACCGGTCAAAGGGGGCTTTGACATCATGGGTTGCTACTATCATCCGCGCCTAGCCACTGCCACGTTGTGCCGCGATTGCGGCCGAGAAATCTGCCAGACATGTTCGGAGAGCGGCGTCTGCCCTGGCTGCCGGCTCGGCCGCGCGCTGAAAAGTTCGCAGGCGCGCACCGAGGTCGCGGTCGCCGAGCCGCCTCGATCGTCGACGTGGTCGGCACCGCGGGTCGAAACGCCGAAGCCAGCAGCCAGTGCGTCGCCCGCCGCTGCCAACACCGCCGTTGACGCGACGCATGAGGAACGCGCGCTTGCCTCCGCATGCTACGTGCTGTGGCCGCTCTCGCTGATCTTGCTGCTGTTGCCATCCGGCCGTAGTACGTTCGTGCGCTTCCATGTCTTGCAGTCGTTGGGGGTCAATGGGCTTGGCGTCGCGCTCTATTTGATCTATGCGCTGCTCGCCAACGTGCCGCTCATCGGCTGGCAAAGCGCGTGGGCACTCCCGTTCTTGGTGCCGCTGTGGCTGCTCGCCGATCTGTACCTGGCGATCAGGGCTGCGACTGGTCAGATGCCGCGCGTGCCGTTCGCCGGCGATCTCGCGTCGCGTTTCGACTAGGTGTGCGTTCCCGCACGCGTATTGTGGTTCTCACTGCTTCACGCATTTGTCCGCATCCCACATTGTCCATTTGCCGTCAATCTGTTCTTCTGTAATGTCCTCCAACTGCGTGAGGCTTGCAAATGTCCAGGTGTCGCGAATTGGGCGGTGCGCATTACCGGGAAACACGCCTACACCACTCCAGACCGTCCTAGGGCCGCTGTCCGAAGTGGATTCGCTGCCGTGTGAATATACCTCGCCGTAGAGAGGTTTCAGGAACTTGGCGTCCTGCTGTACGCCCACGTTTGGATCGGGCTCACCTGCGAACGTCGCCGTCCAGACGTTGGTCTTCGCGTCATAGCTTAGGGTCTGCGTTGCTTGGCCCCAGCTAGACTCCCACACAAGTACGACTGCGTTGGCCATGCCCGAGCGTGTTGCGTATATGTACGTGTGCGTAGGATGCTCCATGTCGTCCCCTGCTGACTCGCACTTCCAAAAACCCGCAATGAAATCGTAGCCGTGAGAACCGACTCCAATCTCAGTCAGAGGCAAAGGAGTCGCGTCTGCACGCGCAACGCACGGCGAGAGGAACATAAGCGCAACCGCACCCAAAGAAAACATCGCTCTCAATGTGATGCTCCTCGAAACGGGTGTTGGGGCTGATTCGAGCTTTAGCGCTGGGCTCCCCGCATCGAAGCCGTAGGGCGCGGGAACTGCAAGGCAAAACGTTCCCCACGGGCCGACGATCTCAGCCCGAACTGGAGGGTCGATGCGTACGTTTGCTGCCGTTTGCTTCGCTGTCATTGCGTTGTGCGCAGTTTGCGCAAGCCGCGCCGAGGCTTCCGATAATCCGATCACGTGCAGATCCGGCGGCATGCCGGTCAAGTTCGAGCACTGGAAGTCGTTCCCGATCGGCTCAAAAGGGCACGGCTTCACGTACGACTTCGTCTTCCAGCTCGAGTTTCGACGTTCTAAGGGCGCGGCTGCAAACGGGCTCAAGCCTGGGGAGTGCGCGTGGAGCGACCGCGCGGTCAGGTCAAGCGAGCCGAATGAAATCGTCGGCGACATTCCGGACGGGTCGGTCTTGCTCGATGCTTCGGGTCATGTTCGCGCCGTGCACTCAGGCCTGCACCCGTACATCGACGACCTATTCACGTCGTCGGGCAGGCTCTTCACGTTCCTTGTCCGGCACAACACTGGGTCGTGGTTTTTCTGGATAGACAAATTCGGTCCTTAAGTCAACGCTCCGGACGAACAGGTTCAGAAACGAACGAGCGGTAGCGCGCGAGGAACTCGCGCGCTACCTTCTCGTGGTCGACGATCGGGCGCGGGTATTGCTTGGGCGTGAAAAATCCGAGCTCGATCTGATGCTGGTGGTCCACTCGCCAGGGTGCAAGCGCAGCGGCGCTCGGCAGTTTCTTCAGCTCCGGAATCCAACGGCGCACATACACCGCCTGTGCGTCGAACTGGCGCGCCTGCTTCTCCGGATTGTAGATCCGCGGATATGCGGCCTGATCTGAGCCAACACCGGCGAGCCATTGCCAATTGCCGTCGCACAGCGCTTCGTCGGCGGCGAGATATTGATCCATCCAGACCTGGCGGCCGACGCGCCAATCGAGACCGAGGTCGAAGCAGCAGAATGACGCCGCGCAGATCGCGGCGCGCTGGTGCACGAGTCCTTGCGTCCGCAATTGGCGCATCGCCGCGTCGACGAGCGGATAGCCGGTGCGGCCTTCTCGCCAAACGTCGATCATCGCCGGATCGTTCGACCACGGAAAAGCGCGCATCTTCTCCTGCAGCGCCTCGTCATGGACTTCGGGAGCGTAGTGGGCGAGCTGGATGAAGAAATCGCGCCGAGCGAGCTGGTGCATGAAAACGCCCATCGAACTGCGCTCTGATGCCAGCGTCCACGACCACGACATGCGCCGCGCAATCGCTTGGTGCACGATGCGCGGGCTTATGCAGCCGAATCGCAGATATGGCGCGAGGTTCGATGCGGCGTCCCGGCCCGGATACGGCGCATTGACCGCGTAATCGGCGGCGCGCGCCGTGGTGAACTTCTCCAGCGTAACACTCGCCGCGGCCTCTCCTGGTGCGATCGAGTTCTCGGTGCCGTCAGCGGGAAGCACGCCGGCTTGTTCGTCACGTCCGTTCGGATATGTCTCGCCTGAGGGCACATCGACATCGAGCGATTCCCACGCCGCCAGAAATGGCGGAAAAACTCGATAGCCTTCGCCAGGCGATTGCTTCAGTTGCGCGACGGCCGCTGGTTCGTGGACGACGTCGCCCCTGAATGTGCGCAACGCGATTCCGGCGGCGGCGAGCGCCTTGTCCGCGTTCGCTTCGATCTCGCGCTCGGCTCGAGTGTATGCACGGGAGGAGAACACGGCGGTGGCGCCAAGGCGGCGCGCGGTGGCAACGAGCGCGTCGACGCACGGCCCGATCGCAATCGTCAACGTCGCGTCCTGTTTGCCAAGCGCGGTTCGCAGCGTCCCGAGACACGCGATGACGAAACTGCGCTGCCGTTCATTCAGGCGCGGCAGCTCATCCTCGCAGAAGACCGCGTACACTCGATCGCTGGCCCCGCGGGCCGCGTTCAGGCCCGGATTGTCCGTCAGGCGCAGGTCGCGCCGAAACCAGAACAGGCTCGTGTTCATGGCGGGATGACGAAGCGCGCCATCCGGTCTCTTGGGCCGGCGGCGCGCATCGCAGTTTGGTTCGCTTGCGTCGTTACTTCAGCGACGCGACGTAGGCCGAGACGTCGGCGATGTCCTTGCTCGAGAGCGGCAGCTTCGGCATGCCGGAGTCTTTGTCGACACCCTGCGGGTTCTGCACCATGTACGCGACCTGACCGGGCTTGATGCCGATGCCCGCGAGACTTGGACCGACCGTGCCGTTCTTGCCGCCGGCCCCGTGGCAGCTCTCGCAGTTGGCGGAGAACACTTTCGCGCCCGCAGCAGCGTTGCCCGCAGCGACCGGCGCGCTCGGAAGCTTCGAGAGCGGGATCGGCAGCTTGGGACCCATTGCCATGTTCTGCATGTTGTGCATCGTATTCGATGCAGCCGAGGCCGCGTTCGCGGCTGCTGTCGCCGCGGTGTTCGCCATCGCACCCGCGGCGCTCGCGGCCGCATTCGCGGCGGTCGCCGCCGTGTTGGCGGCCGAATTGCCAGACGACGAGTTGTCCGACTTCGAGCACGCGACGATCAATGCGACGCTCGCGAACAACAGCACGAGCAAACCGGAAATGTTTCTCACCGTTGACCGCTCCTCTCACTGGCTTTGGAGGTGCGAGGCCTTAGGAGCTTTCGCGCGTCACTCCTTCACGATTCTCCCGCACGAACACCAGCGCGAGTGCGCCGCAGATGACGAAGCCCGCCACCAATGCGAAGAGCGCGCGGTAACCCAGTCCGAAGTCGCCAGTGGCCGCGCCGATGCGGTCGACGAGGAGGCCGCCGACGATCGGCGCGGCGACTTGGGGCGCCGAGGCGCCGAGGTTCCAGATCGCCATCAGCGCACCGGCCCGCCCTTCGGGCAGCAGGTTGGTCGCCAGCGCCCAATCGACGGAATAGTACGCGCCCCAGCCGATGCCCAGCGCGACGGCGAGCGCGGTCAGGGGCGCAAGGGTCGTGATGAACGTCAAAGCGAGCGCGCCGCCCGCGAGCAGCGCGAGTGCTATATAGATGATAGATTTTTTCGAAAAGCGGTCGCCGAGCACGCCGGCCGGCGCCGTCCCCACGAGCGAGCAGACGACCATGAGCAGCAGCAACGAGAGGCTTGCCGACTGGTAGCGATCGACGTGAAGCGCGAAGCGCAGGTAAAAGCCGAGGAAGGGCAAGATCAGGTACAGGCCGGCGCTCACAGAGGCGCGCGAGATGATAAGCCACCAGAAGCTCGCGCGGTTAGGCCAGTCTTCGAGCACCGGCACGGGCGGTGCGACGTCGCCGGGCTGCTCGCGCACACCGAGCAACGTCACGGCGAGCGCGACGAGCAGCGCCGCTGAGATGACCGACACGAGAACAAGGAAGCTGTGCGTGAACATCGCGGGCGTCACGCCCGGCCCCGGCTGATGCACGACGAGTTTTGCAAGCAACAGGCCCGCTGCGGTTCCAGCTAGGCGCATCAGCCCCATGTAAGCCGATGCTCTGCCTTGCGCCGATTTCGCGACGCGATCTGGTATGAGCGCCTGATACGGGCCACCGGCGATATTCAGCGCGATCTCAATCGCCGCAAACGACAGCACGACGGCGCCGAAGCTTGGTGCAACGGCAAACGCATAGAGCGCGACGATGTCCAGCAGCGTGCCGGCGACGATGAATGGCAGGCGCTTTCTGGCGAAATCCGACGCGCGGCCTGCGGCGTACTGCGAGATGATCGCGAGCACCGCGCCAACCGCCCCGAGCACCGCGGTCGCGCGCCCATATTCTGTCGGCGGCATGAAACGCGCGATCTCCGCTTGGAGCGTCGCACCGAGCAGGGCGGCCCAGTGCAACTCCCACGCGAACCAATACGCCGCGAGTGAGAACTGCTTGAGTGGACCCTGTGACGCCGCGGTCATGGCGCGGGTGCTCCTCTGCCGTGCGCGCGCGAATACGCGAAGTCGCCTTCTTCGTCGCAGTCCATCGCCAGCGCGGGATCCGCTCCGCGAATAGCCTCGAACGTGCCGCCGGCCAGCGCCCCAAGCCGCGCCTCGACATCGGCGACGCGCAGGCGCTTGGTCGCGTAGAGCAGCGCCAGCTTAGGCCCCAGCAACGACGCGAGCGCAACGAGGTTCTTGCGCGCGGCGAACGCGCGCCGCAAGAGCGCTTGGTCGCGCAGCACGAGCCGCGGATCGATCACGAGCACGCTGCCGCCTGTCCACTCGCCGTCCGCGAGCCTGGCAAAACTCGAGCGCCCCCCCGGGAATGCCGCTTCAAATTCATCGCGCGTGAAGATCGGGTAGGCACAAGCCGTCTGGTCCGCGACGCGGCGTAAGAGACCCGCGATCGCCTCGCCGGTAACAAAAGGCAGATCGGCCGCCGCAAAGACGGTGCGCTCGCCGCGCGCGCTCTCGAGCGCGGCCACGACGTTTGCCTCCCCGCTCTCGCGCTCTTCGATCCACTCGTCCACCGCCAGCGTCGAGTCATGGACGGCGCGCGGACCGACCACGTTGATCCTTCCGATCTCGGATACGGCGCGCAGCGCATCGACCAGTCGCGCCAATAGCGTTTTGTCGCCGATGCGCACCAACGCCTTGATGTCGCTTCCGAAACGCTGCGCCGTTTGTGCATCGAGGCGACCAGCTGCTGCTATGACCGCGCTGTACACTCGCGTCATGTCCTGGCAGCCGGCGGCTTGCAGATCACGGCGGTTTTCACGCCGCCGAACGTCGTGCACACGAGTAGCGCGGCTTTTTCGCCGTGGGTCTTGAGAAGCGCTGCGATCTCATCGGGCGCCAGCGGAAACGCACGCGTCTTGATGGTGAGCTTGCCAAAGTCTTTGCTGCGGAGCGTTGCCCGCACGCGCTTGACGCCGAACGGCATCGAGTCGACGACTTCGAACCACCGCGCGAAGGGCGACGCGATGGGAGAGTCGGCTGTCATGTACGCGACATCCGAGTCGACAAGCGTAGCGCCTGTACGCCGGCACAGCTCCCCGATCAGGCCGGCGCGGATGACTGCCGGGTCGGGCTCAGCAAGCCATCGGCGCAGGGCTCCCACCGCAGCGCGGTCCGCTGGTCCGTCCAATTCGTGGCATCCATCCGCGTCGGTGACGCTGGCGCGGCGCGCGCCATGTCCGCGCGCGAAATCGCCGCACCAAATCACGGCCTCTTTGCACTCGCCCCGTTCCGACACGTATTCCAGCTCGACCGGCGCTTCACACCATGACCGAAGCGAGTCCGGACCGACTCGCAGGCCCGGCGCGATCTTGACCGCCAACGCGTGCCCCTTGATTTCGCGCGCCCGTTGGAGGACCGCCTCAAGCGGCGGTTGATACGAAGACGATCGAGCGACCCGCCCGCGCGCATCGCGGCGCGAAGGGTCGGCAAACGCGGCCTCGCACGCCAACGGGTAGCGCAGTGCATCGCTGAGCACAAATCGCGCTGCGCCCTCGACTCCGTAAGCGCGCGCGT
>JAFAHD010000095.1 GCA_019237415.1 Vulcanimicrobiota bacterium | reverse complement strand
CTCGCTGCCGATCCGCATCACGACGCCGGTCGGCGTCGGCGGTGTCGGCGCAGTGACCAGCCAGGTCGAGTACGTCAACGTCGGCGTCAACCTCCAGATACTGCCGCGCATCACCGGTGAACACAGCATCGAAACCGACGTGTTCTCACAGGTCTCGTCGGTCACCGGTTTCAACGCCGCCGGCGATCCCCAAGTCTCATCCCGTCAAGCGCAAACGCGCGTGAATCTGTTGGAAGGGCAAACGCTCGTGATCGGCGGGTTGCTGCAAACGCGCGACATCAAGAACCTGCAGAAGATCCCGGTGCTCGGCGACATCCCGCTGCTCGGCGCGCTCTTCAAGTTCTACACCGAAACGCGCCAGAACACGAACTTGGTCATCACGATCACGCCGCACATCGTGCCGGTGCCGCAGGCGACCGAGCCGCCCGCTCCGGGCAATCCACCGCTTCCGCAACCGCAAGGGATTCCGACCGCGACTCCCGCGCCGCAAGGCTGAGGGCGACTCACGTCAGATGAACGGCGCGGGTGTCGACGTCGGTTTCGGCGTTGGAGCGGCGAGCATCGAGTCGAGCTTGCGCGTGATCTCTTGCTCGCTCATCTCGCCCACGACGTAACAGTCCAAATAGCCGCTCGGCGTGATGAAGATGTGCGCGGGGAACTCGAGCTTCGTCTTGCTCTCGAGCGCGTATGAGAACCCGCCTTTTTGGTCCATCGCGATGGGGTACGGGATGGCGTATTTCTTGCGATACGCGCGCACGACGTCGTCGTCTTCAGCGCAGTCGATGCCGATGACACGCAAGCCTCGATCGTAGCCGTCGATCGACGCCTTTACCACAAAGGCTTGTTCCTTCTGGCACGGCGGGCACCACGTCGTGAAGATGTTCATCCACACCACGTAACCGGAGTACTGCGAGAGCGCGAAATCCGGGCCGTCGAGCACGCGCATCTTGAGCTCGAGCGGGTCGTTGTACGGCAGCACCTCGTTGTGCGTGCACAAATCGGGCGGCCGCGAAAGCGCGAGGGTAAGCGCGCCACAGCCGGCGAGAAACGCTCCCCGGTCCATATGCGGTCGGGTTCTCATGGCGCACGCCAGGCTCCCGTCCGGGCGCGTCGAAGCGGCGAAGCATTCGACCGTGGAGGATTTCGCTCATGAGATTCTCGACCGCCGCCGTGATCGCACTATGCCTCGGCGTCGCGTGCGCTGCGCCGGCAGCAGCCCAAGACGTCGCTGTCTACGTGAACGGGCACCAGCTCCAATTCGACCAGCCGCCGGTCGAGCGCGACAGCCACGTCTTCGTGCCGCTGCGCGGCGTGTTCGAAAGCCTCGGCGCGACCGTCGTGTATGCCAAGGGGACCATCAACGCGACCAACGCGAGCGGCGGGTCGATCCATTTAGTCATCGGTTCGCACGACACGATGGTCGATGGCAAGCCGCTCGTGCTGTACTATCCGCCGTTCGTCGTCGACGGGCGCACGCTCGTGCCGCTGCGCTTCATCGCGCAGTCGCTTGGTGCGAAGGTCGACTACGACGCGGCCAAACAGGTCGTCAACGTGAGCACGGGTCAGCAGGTCGCGGCCGGATCTGACGACATCCACAAGATCAAGCACATCATCGTCATCATGCAAGAGAACCGGTCGTTCGATACCTACTTCGGCACGTATCCCGGCGCGGACGGCATTCCGATGAACAACGGCGTGCCGGCTGCGTGCGTCCCTGATCCGCAGACGGGCACGTGCATCCGCCCGTATCACGACACGCAAGACCGCAACCTCGGCGGTCCTCACGGCGGCAACAACGCCGCCATGGACATCAACGGCGGCAAGATGGACGGCTTCGTCGCATCCGCCGAACACGCCGGCAGGTTCTGCAAGCCGCCGCATCCGCGCTGCGGCGGAGGCAAGGACGTGATGGGCTACCACACGCGCGACGAATTGGCGAACTATTGGTCGTACGCCGACAATTTCGTGCTCCAAGACCGCATGTTCGAGCCGAATGCCTCGTGGAGCTTGCCGTCGCATCTGTTCTTGGTGTCCGAATGGTCCGCGCTGTGCTCGCGTGCCGGCGATCCGATGAGCTGCGCGAACGCGCTCGACGATCCGATGAAGCCGCTGGACTTCGGGGCGACCGTGCCGCCGGATTATCCGTGGACCGACCTCACCTACCTCTTGCACAAGAACAACGTCAGCTGGGCGTACTATGTGATGGAGGGTCAGGCGCCCGATACTGCGGACGGCTCGATGAACGGGCCGCAGGGGCGTGTCGGCGTGCACACGCCCGGCATTTGGAATCCGCTGCCCAGCTTCGACACGGTCAAGACGGATGGCCAGCTCGGCAACATCCAGCCGCTGCGCAACTTCGTGAGCGCGGCCAAGAACGGCACGCTGCCGGCAGTCGTGTGGATCTGCCCGGCGCAGCAGTATAGCGAACATCCGCCGGCGCTGGTGAGCACCGGACAAGCGTACGTGACCCTGCTGATCAACTCGGTGATGCAGGGCCCGGATTGGAGCAGCACGGCGATCTTCGTGTCGTGGGACGACTGGGGCGGATTCTACGACCACGTCGTCCCTCCGCATGTCGACGCGCTTGGTTACGGGCTGCGCGTGCCCGGACTCGTCATCAGCCCGTATGCCAAGAAAGCGTACATCGATCACCAGACGTTGAGTTTCGACGCATACGTCAAGTTCATCGAAGACGATTTCCTCGGCGGCAACCGGCTGGATCCGCGCACCGACGGCCGACCGGACTCGCGCCCTACGGTGCGAGAAAACGTCTCGATCCTCGGCGACTTGCGCAGTGATTTCGATTTCACGCAAGCGCCGCGGGCGCCGCTCGTGCTGCAGGGCGGGCACTTGTGATTTGGTCGCGGGCGCGCGTCGCGCTCGCCGTCGCGGCGCTCGGCCTTGCGCCGGGCGCCGCTTTCGCGAGCCGGGCGGCGGTCGCCATAAGCGCGCCGCGGCCGATCGCGTCGCTGTCGGCATCGGATCGCCAGCATCTGCCGGATTCGACGCAAGTGAGCGTCTTCAAAGGAAAGATCACGACGCTCGGGGCGCTGCGCGCTTTGCATAGGGCCCGCGAGCAAGGCGCGGGCAACGCTGCGGCACTGGGCCGGCGGGTCGCGCAAACCATCGCAGGCCTGCGCTTCCACGTCCTTACGACCGATGACGCGCTTTCGATCGGGACCGCAGGCTCGGGTACGCCGCACGCGCAGACGTTCAGCGCGAGCGAATTGCGTTCAATCCCGCTCCCGTCCGGGATCTATGCGGGCATTCTGTTCCCGGGTTCGATCCCGACGCCGACGCCCGGACCAAAGAGCCCGTCCGTCATGCATCCATCAGCGCATGGCTGGTGGCGGCATGTCGCGTTCGGGCCGGCGGCGGCTCCGATCTCGACCGCGGCGCTGGCGAGGTATCCGAAGGACTACCAGAACTTTTGCGCGGCTGCGCACGCGACCGCCTGCATCTACTTGCCGTCAGGAGTCGGTTGGCAGAACTGGCAGGGCGGGTTCCAGGATCCGGTCACCAACTACGTCTACGACTATCTCGTCGTCGATCCCAAAGTGTGCCAGAGCGAAGGCGGCACCATGGATCAAGGGAGTTGCCGCTATCAGTATCCGGCGGCCAGCCTTGCGAACTTCACGACGGGCGCAGCGGCGCCGTATGCGGTGGACTGTCCGGGCGGGATGTACTCCGACGGCGCCGGGTTGTGGATCGTGATCTTCGACCCGCGCGGCGCTGCGGAGATTCAACTGGTGCCGTCGAACGCCGCGAAATTGTGGCCGGGCAGCTCGGGTTCGAGTCCGCTCGAGACGTGTGTGGTGCAGGTGTTCACAAGCTAGCGCGCAGGTGGTCGTGCGCGAAGCTGCGTGACGAGCGCCGATACGAACACGGCGACCGCCGGGGAGAACCAAAAGAACGCCGCGTCGGGGCGGCCCTCCCAAATGCCGACCGGCGCGAACAATCCGATATTGAATGGCATGAGCTGTTCGGCGATCGGCCAGATCAGCGAATTCGGCTCGCGGATCGCAAATGCTTCGACGACGCCCAGCTCGAGGCATTGGACGGCGAACGCGAAGGCGGCAAGCGGGAATACCGATTGCCGTGCCGGTTTGCCGCGAAGCAGCGCGATATATGAGATGAACAGCGCCGCGCCGATGATGAGCGCGCCGCCGATGCCATACAGAAGCGCGTAGCCAAGATATTGGACGACGCCGAGGTCGGTATAGAACACCGGCCCCCACAGCGCGTTGACGATCGCCGCAACGGCCGAGCTACCCGCGCCCGCGACAAAGCCGAACAGCACGGACCAGCCGAGTGCTTGGAAGATGCGCGCGAGCATGTGGATGATGCGCTAGCCGTGCAAGACGTAGACGGTCGTCAGACCTGCGCGCCCTTTGATGCGCGCTTGGCGGCGCGTCGCAGCGACTTGGCCGCGAACTTTTTCGTACGTGCGCGCGTCGGCGAGGATCTGATTCGGTTCGGCGATCGACTGCAGGCGCTGCGCCAGATTCACCGCGCTGCCGACGACCGTGTATTCTACCCGGCGTTCGGAGCCGATGTTCCCCGCGACGACGTCGCCGGTCGCCAGGCCGATGCTCACCGACAGCGGCCAGTGGACGCCCGGCTGCGCGTTGAGCAGTTCGACTTGCTCAAGGATCTGGCGCGCGGCGAGCACCGCACGGCTGGTGTCGTCCGCCGCCGGACGCGGCGCGCCGAACACGGCCATAATGCCGTCGCCGTAGTACTTGTCGAGCAGGCCCAGATTGTTGAACACGACGTCGACCGTCGGCGCCAAGTAGCGGTTGAGCATGTCGACCACTTCCTCAGGCATCAATCGCTCGGAAAGTTCGGTGAAGCCCCGGATGTCCGCGAACATCATCGTGGCGGTGAGCCGGGTGCCGCCGAGCGGCACGTTGTCGGGGTCCACCAGCAGATCGCTGACGACGTGCGGCGCGAGGTAGCGCTCGAACGAGCGCGCCACGCGTTCGGTGCGCTCGACCTGCGCCTTGTTCTCAGCTTCGAGTTTGCGCCGCGCGGTGAGATCGTTGAGCACGACCGCGGTACCGACGCCTGCGCCGGTGAGCGAGTGCACGCGCAGGAACGTCGCCTGCAAAACGATGGGACCGCGCACGAAGTGCGTGCCGCGCATCTCGACCTCGGCGCGGCCTTCCGGAATCGACTTGTATTGGTCGAGCAGCGTCGTGAAGCCGGGCAGCCACGAGTTGAGGATGCGCGCGTGCCGGCCTTCGAGGGTGGATGCGGATAAGCCGAACGTGATCTCGGCGGCGCGGTTGAACTGCACGATCATGTCGTTCGTGTCGAGCATGATGACGCCCGACGCGATCGACTCCAAGATCTCGTCGGTCTGCGACTTGATGTTGGACAGGTCGTCGAAGTTGCGGCTCCAGTCGTCGTACAGGCGCGCGTTGTCGATGGCGACCGCCGCTTGATCGGCGATGCTGGTCAACAGGTCGGGATCGTGCTGGAACAGGTTGTCGGTGCGGATGCGCGAGTCGACGTAGATCACGCCGATCGTGCCGCTCTTGCCGACGATCGGCACGCAATTGATCGAGCGGATGTGCAGCGAGCGGATGCTCGGGCTCGCGTCGACTTGCGGATCGTTTTGGGCATCGGTCGTGACCAGCGGCGCGCCTTCTTTGAACACGCGCTCGATGATCGACCGGCTCACCGCGAATTCCGGCGCGGTGACGGCGTCCGGTTCGAGATTGGCGCACGCGCTATACTCTTGGCGGTCGCCGGAGGGATTGGGCACGACGATCAACCCACGCTCGGCGCCGGTGGCTTCGATCGCGAGATCGACGATGAGCTGGAGCAGCGCGTCTAGCCGCTTGACCGCATTGATCGCCTTGCCGATGCGCGAGAGCGTATCGGCGCGGCGGCGTTGGGTCTCGAGTTCGGTTTGCAGCCGGCCGGCGCGCGCGGACGCGACGCTGGCCTCGAGCTCCCGCGCATGCACTTCGGTGCGCGCGCGCGCGAGCAGATCGAGCAGCTTGTTGGCGGTCGATGCGGATGAGGTGGCCGAGCGCGGCAAAGGCGAGCGGCCGGCCAGCGTGCGGGCGTCGTCGAGCGCCTCATCGAGGCGCGCGGCGATGCGCTCCCACGGATTGTCGCGCCGGTCGTGCTCCATGCTTAATACATCGGCGCACCGGGCCTGGCTCGGGAGGTTGCGGAGGTTAGGCGCTAGTTAGTACGAGGGATACGTCGCGTCGAACTGGACGACGTAGTACCAAAGCGTCGCGCGGCGCATGCTCGCCGGGACCAGGAAGGCGAGCGAACCCGTCTGTCCCTGATTCGGGCCGAGCACGCTTTCGCTGAGGGGATTGATGAGCGACGCCGTCTTCTTGCGGTCGACGTGATAGCCGTCATCCGCATAGCCGTCCGAACGCAGCACGAAATCCTTGTAGTCGACGTTGAGCGGCGAGTCCTTGCTCTGGTTCTGCATGTGCATCGTGTCGATCACGACGTATTTCGTGTCCGGCGTCGGCCCGGGCACCGAATACGTCGACGACATCCAAAAGCCGCGCGGCAGCAAGATCTGGACCTGCGTGTTCTGATCGCCGGGCTGCGCGTACGAGGTGTCGCTCGCCTGCGCGGTCGCGGCGCCGCCTGCCGCGAGGAGCATCGCGCACAGGACGATGGCAGCGAGTGTGGTTCTCATAGTCCGAAGAGATTTGCCCACCTCCCAGACCAATCCCGTTCATTTCATTCAGGTAACGTCCATGGCCGTACGTTCGCGCGTGAGGAGGGCGCCGATATGGACATCCTTCGCATGGTGGAAGACGCGATGCGCGCCGCGCGCTATCGCCAGGCCGTGCTGGCCTCTGACGCCGCGAACGCGACGTCGGCAGGCTTTGCGCCCAAAGACATCGCGCTGAGCGTGCAGCGAGAAAGCGGCGGCATGCGCTTCGCGGCCGCCATCCGCGATGTACCGGTCACGGGCGCGGTTGCGACCGTCGAATACGCGATGGGCGCGATCGCCAAGAATGCGGTGTGGTACCGCGCGCTCGCGCAGCAGACAAGGGCGATCTTGCGCGAGTTCCGCACCGTCGCGGAGGAAGCGCGGCGATGATCGACGACTCGTCCGCATTCGACATCGCCGCGAGCGGCATGGCGGCGCAGCGGCTCACGATGGACGTCATCGCGCAGAACCTCGCGAACGCGGACGTGCAGCGCGCGGACGGCTCCATCTATCATGCATTGCGTCCGTCGTTCGAGCCGGCCTCGTCAGACAGCGGCTTCGCGATCGCGAGTGATTTCGAAATCGATCCGGCATTTGACGATGAGGCGACGCCCGCGGGTGTGCGCTTTGCCGGGCTCGTCGAAGCGCAGTCAGCGCCGGCGTATCGCCTCGATCCAGAGAATCCGCTCGCTGCGACGAGCGGACCCCATAAGGGCTACGTCGAGGTCGCAGACGTCGATCCGATCGCGCAGATGGTCGGCATGGTAGCGGCGGGACGCGCGTATGATGCCGACCTCTCTGCGTTGCAGACCGCGAAACAGATGGACACTGAAGCCATCGACATCGAGCAGCTGTGAACATCGCTGCGCTCGAGGCGCTGCCGCCGGCGGTGCTCGTCGAACCCGTACGCGATGCACCTTCGAACGCGGGTCAGTCATTCGGCGCGCTGCTCGACGGCGCTTCCGCCGAGTTGCGCCGGGCGGACGACGCTGCGGCGCTCGTCGCACTCGGTCGCGGAAGCATCGCAGACGCTGCCGTGCAGCGCGCAAAAGCCGACGTCGCGCTCGAAGTCGCTGCCATCGCCGCGTCGCGCGTGAGCACGGCCGTGACGACGCTGCTGCAGACGCAGGTATGATCCGTGCTGGCGCGCTTGCCGGCATCGGTGCCCAGGCTGGTCGAAGATTGCGTGGTGTGGGTGCACCGGCGGCGCCGGCCGGTGCTCGTCGCCGTTTGCGCGGGCGCGGCGATCTTTTCGGCTGTGGCGCTGCTCCTGCGCACGACGGCACCGGTGCCGCTCTTCGACGCGCCGCTCCATCCCGGGCAAGCCGCCGAAGTCGCGCAAGTGCTCGCGTTGTGGAATGAGCCGTTCAATATCAGCGCGCAGGGGAGCGCGATCCTCGTCCCCGCCAATCGCCGTCGCGACGTGCTCTTGCGCCTCACGCTCGCCGGTCTTCCGCATGGGTACGTACCGACCACGGCCGATGTCTTGCAAACGCAAGACAACCCGCTGACGCCGCCGGAAATCATCGACGACCGCCGGCGCTCCGGCGTCGAGGGCGATCTCGTCGCAGGCCTGCGCCGCATCGACGGCGTCGCCGACGCGACGGTCGTGATCGCTCCTGCGTCGGGAGACGCGTTCGCCGACGAGGCCGAACGTTCGCCGCCAAGCGCGAGCGTTCAGCTGATACTCGGCCCGGGTGCCCAACTCGGCGCCGGTGCGATCAACGGCATCAAGCGATTCGTCGCCGCAGGCTATCCCGGTTTGAATCCCGATCGAGTGACGGTCGTCGACGGGAGCGGCGCGGTGCTCGGCGCGGCGCCCGACCAGATCGCCAATCGAGAGATGCGCCTGCAGGCAAACGTGCAGTCGGCGCTCGACGCCGCACTCGGACTCGGTGCGGCCATCGTGCGCGTGAGCGTTCGCAGCGCGGGCAGCGAGCAGTCAGTCGAAAGCACACGTGTGGTGCCGCACGGCCTGCTCGATGCCGACACCGGCCGCGAGACGGGCAGCGAGCAAGGGCGCAAACTCGCCAAGGAGCGCACGACGCGCCACTACGCATACGATACCATCGTCGAGCGCCGGACGACCGCGGCCGATTCGCTTGGGCGTACGTCGGTCGCGGTCATTCTCGACGCAGCGCGGGTCGACGTCGAGCGCGAACCGGCGATCGCGGCGTTGGTCCGCGCCGCTGCCGGCGCCGACTTGAGCGCTGGAGACGATGTCGTCGTCCAGACCGTTCCGTTTGCGCCCAAGCCATCGACGCCGATCGGCGCGTCGCCCGAGCCCATCGCGCGTGCGATGCTGCCGGCAGCTGCGGTACTGCTTGTGGCTGCTGCGCTGGGGTTCACGCTGTGGCCGCAGCGCCGAGTCGCCGATCCTGTGGCAGCGGGCATGCGCGCGTCGCTTGAGCGCGAGTCGCCGCGGACGATCGCGTACGTGCTTTCGACGCTGCCCGGACCGATGCGCGAACGGATCCTTCACTCGTACAATCCCATTCGCCGGGCGTCCATCGAGGAGTATCTGCGTGAGCGCCGGCGCTGAATTCGCACCGCTGCGGCCGCGGCGCGCCACTGCGGTCGAATCGCCGCCCGTGACACCGCACGAGTCTTCGGCGCTGACGCGACACGAGTCTTCGGAAGTTCGCCCGTTCACGGATACGGAGGCAGCGCGAACAGCTGCTCCCGAGGCCGGCGCAATCCCGCCCGCGCCCGAGACGGAGGTTTCGATGCCGGATTGCGAAGCGCCACCACCGGACACGGCGATCGCGCACGATCGCCTGGACGTCATCATTCGCGAGGAGGCGATTCGCTTCGCGTCGATCGCGACGGCTCGCGCGCTACGCACCGCCTTGCTCGATTCCGCCGCATTGACTCATTATGTCGATGACGCGTTGCGGGCATGCGGGCGCCCCGCGCCTCCGGTCGTGCGCCTCCATCCGTCGGACGCCCATGCCTACCGGCCGCAGCGCGATGTCGAGATCGCCGCCGAGGGCTCGTGCGAGCGCGGCGAGATCCGCATCGCGGTCGCCGGCGGCGAGATCGGCGCGACGATCGAAGAACGCGCCGAGCTGCTGGTGCGCGCCGCGGCCTGCGCATGAAACGCCCACGCAGCACGTTTCCTCTTTCGTACGAGCGCGCCGACGGGTTCATCCGCCGCGGCACCGTTCGCGGGGCCGCAAGCGATTTCGCAAGGCTCGCCGGTCCTGGGCTGAGCCCCGGCGAGGTCGCGTTCATCGCGGATCAACGCGGATCGCGCCAGATCGCGGTGCATGTCGCGCGCGTCGATCTCGAGGGCGCGCACTGCGCGCCGCTGGAAGACATGGCGTACGTTTGCGCCGGCGACGCTTATGCATGCGCAGGCGCAACGCTCGGCGCGTATGTCGGCGACGCCCTGCTCGGCCGCGTGCTCGACGCATGGGGCCGCACTCTGCAAGGGACGCGTGTACCGGGGGCTCTCGTATCGCCGCTGCCTTCGATGCCGCTGTCTGCCGACGTGCGCGCGCCCATCACACACGTCCTGCCAACGGGGGTGAGCGCGATCGATGCCTTTGCGACCCTCGGCCACGGGCAGCGCATCTCGCTCACCGCCGGCGCGGGCGTCGGCAAGACGACCCTGCTGCGGCGCATCGTCGAACGGGCCGGTGTCGACGCCCGGGTCGTCGCGTTGGTGGGCGAGCGCGGGCGCGAGATCGAGGAGGCCGTGCGCTGTCTGCGCACGCAGCCGGCATGGAGCACGACGTCGCTGTACTGCGCGTCATCTGACACTCGCCCGCTCGAACGGTACGGCGCCGCGCGCAGCGCG
The DNA here is from genome assembly GCA_019237415.1 of Vulcanimicrobiota bacterium. GTDB lineage: Bacteria > Vulcanimicrobiota > Vulcanimicrobiia > Eremiobacterales > Eremiobacteraceae > JAFAHD01. The sequence continues at coordinate 1,288 of JAFAHD010000095.1, read as the reverse complement.
ACCGCTCAGGCCGAATGGCTCTGCCGCGAGGGCAGGCGCGTGCTGCTGGTGATCGACTCGCTTACGCGCGCGGCGCTCGCGTGGCGCGAAATCGCACTGACCAACGGCGAGCCGCCGGCCGCGCGCGGCCATCCACCATCACTGCATGGCGCGCTGGCATCGCTCGTGGAGCGTGCGGGTGCACGGCGCGATGGAGCGATGACGGCGATCTACACGGTGCTCGCCGAGGGCGACGATCCGAACGAGCCGGTCGCCGAGAGCGTGCGCGCGATGCTGGACGGTCACATCGCGCTCGCAAGGCGGCACGCCGAGGCCGGCCGTTATCCAGCCGTCGACGTGTTGCGCAGCCTGAGCCGGACGATGTCCGAAATCGTCAGCCCGGCACAACGCGAGGACGCCTCGCTCGTTCGCCGCGCGCTCGCCACGCTTGAAGACGCCGCCGATCTGCTCGCGATCGGGGCATACCGCACCGGATCCGATCCGTGGCTCGACGCCTGCGTCGCGCTGCGCGGCCAGATCGACGGGCTCGTCTTCGACGGCGAGCGTGGGTGCGATGATCCGGTGACCCGTTTGGGAGAGGTCGCGGGCCAGCTGCGTCGCTCCCCTGGACGGCCTGCCGGCGGCGCGTGATATAAGGAAGCGATGCGCGCTCGCCGCGCTGGAGGTCATCCCAATGAGTCTCTCACCGATCGAAATCTCAGGCGCACCCCAAACGATGCTTCGGACGCTCCCGGTCGCGGTAGCGCCATGGCCCGATCCGGTGAACGGCGCGTGGCCTTTGCTTACGGACACGACGACCGCCGGCCCGCCGAGTGGGACCTCGCGCACGCCCGGCGGCGCTGCGCAGAGCAGTCAGAGTCTGACGCAGCTCATCTCGCAACTCACGCGACAACTGCGCGAGATCGAGCGGACCTTCATGCGCACGTTACGCGATCTCGCGCGACAAGCGCAGGCCGGTGCGGCGCAGGGAACAGCCCAGAACGCGCCGGCACGCGCTGCGCAGACGCCCTCAACGCGCGCTGCCAGTCCATACGACGGTCTGATCAGGCGCACAGCCGCGCGGCACGACCTCGATCCCGCATTGCTGAGCGCGGTCATTCGCCAGGAGTCCGGTTTCGATCCGAACGCGAGGTCGAGCGCAGGGGCGATGGGCCTGATGCAGCTGATGCCCGGCACCGCGAAATCGCTCGGCGTCGGCGACGCGTTCGATCCCGCGCAGAACGTCGAGGGCGGCGCCCGGTTGCTGCGCGGGCTCATCGACCAATACGGCGGGCGCTTGGATCTCGCG
>JAFAHD010000029.1 GCA_019237415.1 Vulcanimicrobiota bacterium | reverse complement strand
GTCTTGAGCGCGCCGCTGGCCGCAACCGCATTGTCGAGCGAGGCCTGTGCCTGGAAGTGGTTGGACGTCTCGCGGATGTCGAGGCCGGTCATCTTCGAGAGCTTGGCTGTGGCGCGTTTGGCGAACTCGGGGTGCGTGTTGATGCCGGTGCCGACAGCCGTACCCCCCAGGGCGACCTCGCTCAGCTCGGCTTGCGCCGCCTTCACGCGCTCGATGCCGCGCTCGATCTGGCCGGCGTAGCCGAGGAACTCTTGGCCAAGACGGATCGGCGTCGCATCTTGGAGGTGCGTGCGCCCGGTCTTGACGATGTTCCAAAACTCTTTGGACTTCTTTTCCAGGGACTTGCGCAGCAGCTCGAGCGCGGGCAGCAGGTCTTCTTTGATCGCGCTGGCGGCCGCGATGTACGTCGCGGTCGGGATGACGTCGTTGCTCGACTGGCCGAAGTTCACATGGTCATTCGGGTGGATCTTCTTGCCGCTCGACTCGCCGAGGAAATGCCGCGCGCGGGTTGCGATCACTTCGTTCGCGTTCATGTTCGTCGATGTGCCCGAACCCGTCTGGAACGTGTCGACGACGAAGTGGGTGTCGTGCTTGCCGTCGATGACTTCCTGCGCCGCCTTGACGATCGCCGCAGCGATTTCGGGATCGATGAGCCCGAGCTCGGCATTCGTCTCCGCCGCGCCGAGCTTCACTTGGCCGAGCGCTTTGATGAAGCGGCGCGGATAGCGCAGCGTGCTGATCGGGAAGTTGAGCGCAGCCCGTTGCGTGCTCGCGCCATAGAGTGCGGACGAGGGGACGTTCATTTCGCCCATCGAGTCGCGTTCGACGCGAGTCGGGCCGTCGCTGTTCGTCTTCATAGCGGGCAGATGTTCGCGCCTAGCGATGGCCCCGCCCTCGGCCGGCCTTCGACATTCGTCGCTTCGGGACGCGGCCCGGAGTCAGCGCTTTGGCTTCGGCTTGGGCGATGTGAACAAAGCAGCGATGTTCAGTTTGAAGCCTGGGAGTACCGGGTGGGTGAGTTGTTCGCGGGCGCCGGCGACGCGCTGCCCAGCCCGCTCGTGAATCGTCACCGTCTCACGCTTCGGATCGACGAAGAACACAACGGAAGTTCCGGCGGCGAGATACACGCGGATCTTCTCGTCGATGTCGGCCTTGCGATCACCCGGCGATTTCACCTCCACAACGACGTCAGGGGCGATGCGAGGGATTTGGGTGACGAGCTGCTTCTCGTACGGCAAGCGACTATACGAAAGAAACGCGACATCAGGAACGAGGGGCCGGCGCATCTCTCCGGGAGGTCTGATCGCAAAGTCCCATTCGGTGCCGACGGTGCCGGCGCGGGCCGCACGAGCCCAGGTAATGAGGGCAGACGCGAACTCGGCCTGCGCAATCGAGTGCGCGCGTCTCGGGCCCATCTTCTGAAGCGCCCGGCCGTTGACCCACTCGGTGGCGGGCTTGGTCTCTGGAACGCGGATTTCGAGCAGTTTGGCCATGGTTGAAACTCCACGCACGACTATATCACTCGCGACAGCCAGCCGTCCAGGGTCCTGCGGGCGAAACCATCCAAGTCTCAAAGGCGATGCTTTTGACCGACTCTGCGAAGCTTGGCATTGTGACGCTTTTCAGTGTTCTCGCGTGCGGCGCGCCCGGGACTTGCGCCCGTTCTCAAGGCGTCGGTAGCGACCACGCGTATTTCCCGAACAACCCACCAAAAGTGTCGGTTGAGTCAGATGCGTGGCGCGTGACGTCGGTGTGGTCAAAGACATGTCATTGCGGAGCAAGCGGCGTCCGGCTTGCCATCAACGCTACCTCGAAGTTGAGCGGTGCCCGCAAACAGTTCGTCGCCTCCTCGTTTATTTCACAAGCAAACAAGGCAGTTCTCGTTGGTAACCACCTCGTCGTCACCGGATTTATCAATGGTGATCTTGACGACATCACGATCGTCGATCTATTGGGTGAGAAGACGATCGAAGACATCTGGTGCTACTCACCAACCGTATCTCCGGACCATCGTTACATCGCCTATGTCCGGTTCTTTCCCACCCACCCTGGTCCGTACCCTGGCTTCACCAGCGACGTGTATCTGATCTACGATCTCGCAGCCTCGCCAAACGCCAACCGCGTACCGCCGCCCTGGCCCTCGCCTATAAACGACCACATCTATGTCGGCGTCCCAGTCTACCCAATCGCAAACGCGCGCGCCTTCTCGTACTATCTCGACCCCGTGAGTAACTGGATCGAGCGACACGATTTGACGTCGCGCTTTGCGTGGCGATCGCCCATCGACCTGACGTTTACGGACAAACATTTGGGCGATAGTTACAGGGTTGAAATCGGGTTACGCCACGGTGCGTATCATCCGACGATCCGAGCGCTAAGAATCACCAAGTGAGCAGCTCATAGACCGTGTCCCTTCTAGGGAACGCACAGGCTATTCCGATTCTTCTTGTGTCGCTGGCTTGCGGCGCGGGGCGACATAGGTCACCACTTCGGTGCCGATCGGCAGCCGCGGGCGGATGTCGCCGACGATCTCGGTCGAGCCCGCAAGCGACGGCGCCATTCGATCGGCCGCCGCAGCGACTTCTTCGTAGTACACGCCGAAGTGCGGCAACCCTTGGGCGTCGACGAACTCGCGCGCGCTCACGTCAAAATCTTCGTCGTCGGCGCCGCCCGCCTCCAGCGGCTGCCCTTCCCAGTAGCGTGTGAATGTCCAGCCGCCGTCTTCGTCGCTGTAGGTGAACGTAAGCGTCTCGGTCTGCAAGATGTCGGACAGACCTTCGGCCACGCCCCCGTCATCCTTCGCGTGGCCGTCCTCGACGATGGTCGTCCACCCATCCTCTTGCGGAAACAGCGCGAAGCTGCGCACGCGCTTCGATGCGGTCACGGGATCGGGCGTCGGGTCGAGCCCGCGCTCTTGCGTGGGCACGTGCGACGACTCCGCCATCAGCTCTTCCAAGCCGCGGCGCACGTCGGCCAGCGGCGCGTCGCGCACGTATACCGTGCCGAAGTCGAAGCTCATCGGCTGAAGATGCTGCGCACGACGAAGAAGACGTTTTCTCTGCGCTCGGCCATGCGGCGATAGAAATAGCCGGCCCAGTGCGTGCCGAACGGCACGTAGATGCGCACGCGATGACCTTCGCGGCGCAGCTCGCGCTGGCGCTCGGGCCGAATGCCGTAGAGCATCTGGAACTCGAACGAGCCGTTGGCGATGTTGTGCTCGCCTGCGTATGCCTTCACGGCTGTGATGATGCGTTCGTCGTGCGTCGCGATGGCCGGATACGTGCCGCGCTCGAGCAGCGCGCGGGCCGAGACCAAGAAATGCTCGCGGATCTCGGCCATGTGCTGGAACGCGACCGATGGCGGCTCCTTGTAGGCGCCCTTGCACAACCGCACGCGCCAGGCTTGCTCGATCGCGCGCTCGACGTCTGCCTCTGCGCGGCGTAGGTAGGCTTGAACCACCGGGCCGACATCCGGGTAGATCGCACGGGCGCGTTCGAGCAACCGATAGGTCGAGTCGACGGTGGCCGACCCCTCCATGTCGAGGCGCACGAACATGTCGTGCGGTCTTGCGCGCTCGATGATCCGCGCGAGGTTCGCAAGGGCGAGATCTTCAGAGATCGCCTGCCCGATCGCGCTGCACTTGACCGAAACGTTGCAGTCGGCCCTTGCCGCCACGATACGGTCGATCATGTCCAGATACACGTGCGTCGTGTGTGCGGCCTCGGCTTCCGAATGCACGTCCTCGCCCAAGAAATCGAGCGAGGCCGCCAGGCCGTCTGCGTTCAGCGCGGCCACCGCCTCGAGCGCCGTGTCGATCGTTTCGCCGGCGACGAAACGGCGCGCAAGAAAGAACAGACGGCGTTGCAATCCCGGCCGACGGTTAAGGACGTCCGCAAAGCTGGCCATGGGCAGGGAGGCTACCACGCGCGCCATGTCCGCGCCTTCGGCAGGAGTCGAATGCGCGCCGACCGCACGTGGAGCACCCATGCTGCCGGCCTCGGAACTGAACACGTTGCGGGTGCTTGAGTCGACGTTCGCGCCGCAGGATTGCGACGTCGATGCAGCGACCGCGCAGACCGCCGCCGCGCTGGACTTGCTGCCCGAGCACAAACGCGATCAGCTGCGCGGCTTGCTGCGCATGCTCGAATCGTCGTTGTTCTGCCTGCTGTTCTGCGGTTCGTTCGCGCCGTTCTCCGCGCTCGATCAAGAGCGGCGGACGCGCCTGCTCGTGGCGATGGGCGACAGCCCGGTGCCGCAGCTGCGAACCGGCTTCCAGGCGTTCAAGCGGCTGTGCACGGTCGCCGCCTATTCCGCAGTCGATGCGTCAGGCCGCAACCCGCTCTGGGCCGCCGCCGGTTATCCGGGTCCGCGCAGCGACCGGCCTGCGCCGGAACAACCGTTGCCGATCGACGATCCCCAAACGGAAGAGCTGGATGCCGATGCGGTCGTCATCGGCTCGGGAGCCGGTGGAGGAGTTGCCGCGGCGCTGCTTGCGCGAGCCGGGAAACGGGTCGTCGTACTGGAGGCCGGACCTCGCGCAGAGCAAGTCGATTTCACACAATTAGAAGCCGACTCGATGCACCGCTTCTATCTCGATCATGCCCTCGCCGCCACCGACGACCTCGGCGTCGTGCTGCTCGCGGGCGCATGCGTCGGCGGCGGCACGACGATCAACTGGTGCACGTCGCTGCGGATATCCCCCAAGGTGGCGGCGCAGTGGAGCGAACTCTCGGGCATCGACTTCGTCTCCTCGCTCGACGCGCATTACGACGCCGTGTCGAAACGCCTCGAGCTCGTCGCAGTCGACACGCACAACGCCAACAACGCCGCGCTGCTGCGCGGGTGCCAAGCGCTCGGCTGGCATGCCGCCTGCAATCTGAAGAACAGCGTCGGGTGCGGCGACGGCTGCGGGTACTGCGGATTCGGCTGCGCGTACGGGGACAAGCGATCGACTGCCGCGACGTACCTGCGCGACGCTGTCGCGGCCGGCGCCTCGATCGTCGCGCAAGCGCGCGCCACCCGCGTCCATCTGGCACACGGCGCCGCGACCGGCGTGGAAGCGACATATAAAGGAAGGCGGCTGCACGTCCGCGCCCCGCTCGTCGTGCTTGCGGCCGGCAGCTTGCGGACGCCTGGCCTGCTTGCCGCCAGCGGCGTCGCCTCGGAACACCTCGGTCGCCACCTCAAGTTGCATCCGACGACGGCGTTGTTCGCCGCCTATGACGAGCGCGTCGACACCTTCACCGGCCCGATGCAGACGGTCTACTCGGACCAGTTCTGCGATCTCGACGATGCGTACGGCGCCAAGATCGAGGTCGCGCCGGCCCATCCGGGTCTTGCGGCGTTCTCGCTGCCATGGAGGTCGCGCGAACAGCACGCCGCCGCCATGCGCGACTCGCCTCATGCCGCGGCATTCATCTCATTGACGCGCGACCGCGACGAGGGCAGCGTTTCGGTGGACGAGCGCGCCGAGATCCGCTACCGCGTGTCCGAGTACGACGCGCGCCACATGCTCGATGGCCTGTGCGGAGCGGTGGAGATCGCGTTCGCGGGTGGGGCGCGCAAGGTCGTGACCTTGCACCAGCGCATCATGGAGTTGAGTCGAGACGATGCGACGCCCGAACGGCGCCGGTCGTTCGCGGAATCGATCCTCATGATGGGCACTTCGCCCAACCAGCTCGCGGTGTACTCGGCGCATCAGATGGGCACGTGCCGCATGAACCGCGATCCTGCCAACGGTATCGTCGACGAGCGCGGCGCAGTGCACGGCACGACCGGACTCTATGTGGCAGACGGCTCGGTGTTTCCGCTGGCCTCGGGCGTCAACCCGATGCTGACGATCATGGCGCTCGCCCACCGAACTGTCTCGGGCTTCGCCTAGGGGGACTACTTCAGAGGCGCAGGCGTCGCCAGATAATCGTCTGGGCAGTGGTCGAGCACGTATTTGTGGGGCGGCTGCGCCGTGAGTCCGACGCAGATCTTGTAACCGCCGAAATTCACCGAGCGCATGATCACCCACACCGTGCCGTCCGCTTTCTTATACTTCGTGCCGTGCTCGAGAACGTACGCGTCGTCTTTCGAGAGCGTGCGCTCGTCGTGCACGAGCATCGCGGTGAGCGTGGCGACCTGGCGATAGAACTCTGCGTCATCGGTTCGCATGTGGAATCCCACGACCGGTCCCTGATCGAGGCCCTCGTTGAGCCTAGCGTTGAGCCGGTCGTTCGCGGAGTTCGGCTTGGGCGTCGGCGTCGGACGTGGTGTTGGCGAGGGTGTCGGCTGCGGCGTCGGCGTCGGTTGCGGCCGGATCGGCACGGGAACGCCATGCGGCCCTGTCGCAGGTCCCGGACTTGCGCCGGTACCCTGCGGTCCGCCGTGAGCTACCGGGCCGGGAACCGGCGCGCTCGTCGCTTTGGCGATCGGGGCAGTTGTCGGCGCCGATGTCGGAGCCGTCGTGGGAGCCGATGTCGGCGCGCGCGTCGGCGCGGTCGTCGGCGCGGCGGTTGGCCTTGCAGTCGCTGCAGCCGGGGCCACGGTGGGCGCGACCGTCGGCGCAGTCGTCGGAGCAACAGTGGGCCGTGCGGTTGGGGGCGCTGTCGGCGCAATCGTCGGCCTCGCGGTGGGTGGCGCCGTCGGTGCAACCGTCGGTCTCAAGGTCGGCGGTGCGGTGGGCGCGATGGTCGGCCGCAGCGTCGGGGTGATGGTCGGCGGAATCGTCGGCGCGATCGTCGGCGGTGCTGTCGGCACTTGCGTCGGTTTCGGCGTGGGCGGCAATGTCGGCACGGGCGTCGGCTTTGGCGTCGCGGTCGGCTGCGGCGTCGGTTTGGGCGTGGGCGGCAGCGTCGGTTGCGGCGTCGTCACCGCGACCTGCGTGGGCGACGGCTGCGGCGACGGCGAGGCCGTCTGTTTCGGCTGCACGGTCGGGCGCGGATTCGGCCGCGCGTGCGGCTGCGGCTTGGGCTGCGGCGTCGCGCCGTGTTTGGCCGCCAGTTCGACCGGCGCAGGATGTGCGATCGCCGGATGGACGGTGACCGGATGCGGCGTCGGCCGCGGTTGAGGCTTCGGTGGTTGCGCCGGCGGCTGCGGTTGGCGGATCAGCGTCTGCACGATCACGCTCTGGCTGTTCTGCACCGCTTGCGATTGGGGACCGGACTCGATGAGCGACGCTGCCAAGAACAACAGCAAGAAGATGAACAGAAAATGGACGATAAGGGACGAGCCGAAGCCAAGCGGCAAATTCCAACGGTTCTCCCGCCGGACGCGCTCGACCGGTGTTAAATGACTCGGTTGCGGCAGCATGCGGTCCCCCAAACACGACGTTGCCGTGCAGATCTGTCATGCCTGCCTAAGACCCGCAGCAAAGGATTCCCTCCCACGCGGTGCGCGCTCCCTGGAACTTCAGGTCTTAAGGTAGGATTTGCCCGCGCTATCGACGAGCTCGCCAG
>JAFAHD010000022.1 GCA_019237415.1 Vulcanimicrobiota bacterium | reverse complement strand
TTCTTGCGGCCCAAACCCGCGGTGACGATCTGCGTGCCGGCGGAGATCACGTCGGTCGAAGAGCGCGCGGTGCGCGACGCGGCCAAACTCGCCGGCGCGAAAAGCGTCGACATCATCGAGGAGCCGATGGCCGCGGCGGTGGGCGCGGGGCTGCCGATCGACGGCCCGAGCGGCAACATGGTGGTGGACATCGGTGGCGGCACCACCGACGTCGCGGTGATCTCGCTGGGCGGCATCGTCGTGAGCCAGTCGATCCGAGTCGCCGGCAACAAGCTGGACGAGGCGATCGCGCGCCACATCCGCCGCGTGTACAACCTCATGATCGGCGAGCGCACCGCAGAAGACATCAAGCTCGCAATCGGTTCGGCCTACCGGCTCGATCCGGAGCTGACGATGGAGATCCGGGGACGCGATCTCATCAACGGCTTGCCCAAGACCGTGACGATCACGTCGGAGGAAGTGCGCGAGGCGATGGCGGAGCCGCTGGGCTCGATCATCGACGCGGTGAAAGCGGTGCTCGAAAAGACGCCGCCGGAGCTTGCCGCCGACGTCATCGACCGGGGCATCGTGCTCACGGGCGGTGGCGCCCTGCTGCGCGGTCTCGATTCGCTGCTCAGCGAGGTCACCGGCGTGCCGGTGATCGTGGCCGATGACCCGATGTCATGCGTCGTCATCGGCACCGGCCAACACGTACGGCTCTAAGAGGGGACGGTTCGCGGTGAAGATCCGGTCATTCGCTTTTGCGCTCGCGGGCGCGGCGCTCGCACTGCTCGCGTTTTCGCAGCCGGCGTCGGCGGACCAGCTGTCCGCCATCAAGGCGCGCGGCACGCTCAACGTCGGCGTCAAAGCGGACGTCGTCGGCTTTGCGTACCAGAACCCGAGGACCGAGCAGTTCGAGGGTTACGAGATCGACATCGCGCACGAACTCGCCAAACGTCTGCTCGGCGATCCGAACAAGGTGAACTTCATGGCGGTGACGCCCGCGACGCGCGGCACATTGCTCGACGCGGGCGAGGTCGACATGCTCATCGCGACGTTTTCGATCACGCCCGAGCGCAAGATCGTGTTCGACTTCAGTCCGCCGTACTACGTCGACGGCATCGCGCTGATGGTGAACAAGGCGTCCGGCATCAAGGGGCTAGCCGACATGAGCGGCAAGCCGATCGGCATCGCCAAAGAGACGACGACCGCGAGCGCGTTGATGGAGAAGGCCGGCACCGACACGCTGCTGACGTTCGCGGCGTTCGACACCTACGGACAGGTGCTCTCGGCGCTTGAGTCCGGCAAGGTGCAGGCATTCGCGACCGACAGCTCGATCCTCAAGTCGTACGCGCAGCAGGACGGCAGCGCGCTCATCCTCCCGCAGCGCTACAGCAGCGAACCGTACGGCGTCGCGACGAAAAAGGGCGAAGATGCGCTCGCCAAGTGGGTAAGCGCTCAGATGACGGATATGGACAAGTCAGGGTTGCTTATCAGCTGGCAGAAGAAATGGGACATCTACCAGGGCGGTTGAAGCTGGGCGCCGCCTCCGAATCGTTCAGGCGGAGCGCAAACGGCGCACGAAACTGGCACCGGCCTTCATGACGCGGCGCCGAGCGCGCGCGACGCGGTTCGATGCGTTGCGGCGCAATTCTCGCCCGATGCGCAACGGCACGAGCGCTGAGTATACGGCTGTCCACACGACCGCCAATCCGGCGTAGAAGAACTGGTCGCGAAGGCGGGACATCATGACTGGAGCTTTTCCAAACGCGGCGTATCGCCCTCCGCGTGCGCGTAGCGCAGGTCGATGCGGGTAGTACGTAGCGCCGGCGTGCCTGGCGATGCGGTGCTTGCAGACGCCGCTGCGTGCATCGCCGATGGCGGTACGCTGATCTTTCCGACTGAGACGGTGTACGGCATCGGCTGCGCGCCCGACGACGCGGCGGCAGTGGATGCGATATTTCGCGCAAAGCGCCGGTCGGCCGACAAGCCGCTCGCGATCCACCTCGCGCGGCCCGAGCAAGCCATGGCATTCGCAGCGCTGCTGCGCCCGAGCGCGCGGCGCATCATGCAGCGCTTGTGGCCCGGCCCGATCGCGATCGTCGTCGAGCGCGCGCCCGGCGTCGCGACCGCAGCCGCACTGAACGGCGACACGATCTCGTTGCGGTGCCCGGATGACGATGCGTGCCGCGCGATCTTGCGCGCGACCGGGCCGCTGGCCGCGACATCGGCGAACATCTCGGACGCGCCGCCGTTCACCGGCGAGCAAGCGGACGAGAGCGCGCTGCCCGGCGCGACGCTTGCGATCATCACAGGGCCGACCCGGCTGCGGCAAGAAAGCACGGTGGTTGATTGCACCGGTGACAAAGCGCGCATCTTGCGGCGCGGCGCCGTGGACGAAGCGACGATCGCGTCCGTCTGACGAACTCCCTGCACTCGGATCCCGGCGGCTGGCGGCTGCCGCGCTTGCGCTTGCGTTGATCTTGAGCGGCATGCCGCGCGCGGCGCGCGCCGATCTGCAGATCGGGCGCTTCACGATCGAATTTCGCAATTCCAACTACAACCTCAAGACCGGCGACATCGTACTGACCGGCGGCGTGCAGGGCAAAGGGCCCGACGGCGACTTCCGCGCGGACCGCGCGTTCGGCAACCGCGAGCGCCAGGAGATCACGCTCGTCGGCGACGTGCAGGCGCACCGCACCGCGGCGTCGTCGCCCATCACGCTGCGCAGCGATACGGCGACCATCGACGAGCGCAACAAGACGTACATCGCGACGGGCAACGTCAACGCGATCGTCGGAGCGCGCACCATGAGCGCCGACGAGATGCGTCTCGACGACGGGTCGCACGTGTTCACGCTGAACGGCAACGTCCACATCAGCGAACCGCCGGGCCGCACGCTTGCGACGAACCAGCTGATCTATCACGACGACAGCGGCGACATCCTCGCGCCGGGTCCGCTGAGCGGCACGACTGAGAACGGTGACTTCCGCGCCGACCGCGCGGACGGCAACGTCAAGGCGGGCTTGATCAACCTCGCCGGCGGCGTGGTGCTGCACTCGTCCGCCGTGAACGGCGCGCCCTCGCGAGAGCCGGTCGCGCTCTACGCCGACACATTGCACTACGACGGACAGGCGAAAAGCGTCGTCGCATCCGGCGACGTCAAGATCGAGCAAGGCTCGCAGACCGTGACCGCACCGCTGTTGACCCTCAACGACGCGACGGGCGACCTGCGCCTGAGCGGCGGCGTGCACGGCGCGCAGCCGCCCGACCGTAGCTTTGACACGAAGGAGCTGACGTACAACATCGACAGCGGCGCGCTGACCGTGCCGGGCCCGATCCATGGCGCCGGGCGCGAGGGCGATTTCGCCGCGGACCGGGTGAACGGCAATATGAAGACGCGCGCGTACGATCTCATCGGGCATGCCGTGGTGCAC
>JAFAHD010000006.1 GCA_019237415.1 Vulcanimicrobiota bacterium | reverse complement strand
GCCGCAATCAGGATGGTTGCACTTGACCTCATGACGATAGCGCACGCGTAGATAGTGCATATACCAGATATCGGCACCTGACAACGAAAAAAGGGCGGTTCACCGCCCTTTTCAGGTTCTCTCGCCGGACATCGCGCTGCCGAAGGGCTAGTAGAGTTCGACCTCGCTCAGGTTCTTCTCGATCTTGCGCTTGACGCGTTGCAGCGCGTTGTCGATCGACTTGACGTGGCGGTTGAGATCGCGCGCCATTTCCTGGTAGGACTTGCCTTCCAGATAGCTCAGCAGCACCTGCGACTCGAGGTCGCTCAGGTTCTCCTGAATGCGCTCCTTGATGTCTTCGGAGACCTCCTGGTTGATCACCAGTTCCTCCGGGTCCGACATCTTGGCGCTCGCCATGACGTCGAGCAGCGTGCGCTCGCTGTCCTCGTCGTAGATCGGCTTGTTGAGCGAGATGTACTGGTTCAGCGGGATGTGCTTCTGCCGCGTGGCCGTCTTGATGGCCGTGATGATCTGACGCGTGATGCACAGCTCCGCGAAGGCGCGGAACGACGAAAGCTTATCCGCCCGGAAGTCGCGGACGGCCTTGTAGAGGCCGATCATGCCTTCCTGGATGATGTCTTCGCGGTCTGCGCCGATGAGGAAGTAGCTCTTGGCCTTGATCCGGACGAAGTTCTTGTACTTGTTGAGCAGGAACTCCATGGCCAGATTGTCGCCGCACTTGGCCGCATTGACGAGTTCTTCGTCCGCTCGCTCGCTATAGTCCAGGGTTTCTTCCGTTTGATGAAGTGCCCCCAAGTTGTTGATGAACCTCCCGGCCCTGAATTCGGCATCTTTATGCCTGCGTTATGTCCCTACCGATTATAGGGGGAGGCTCCTCTTTCGTCAAGGATTTACGGGACGGGCTTGTGCCGGGTTTCACAAGGGCTATTTGGAACGCTGGCGGAGCGCCTCAAACAGGACAACGGCAACCGCTGCTGCCGCGTTGAGGGACGCGACCCGGCCGCGCATCGGTATTTTGATCCGGCGATCGCAGCGCTCGGCGACCAAGCGGCCCAAACCCTTGCCCTCACTGCCGACGACCAGCACCGACTTGCCCCGGAAATCGACATCGGTGTACGCTTCGGACGGCTCGCCGGCTGTGAGGCCGCTGACCCAGAAACCGTCCTCTTTGAGATCTTCCAATGCCCGAACTACGTTCGGGACAAGGGCGACCGCGAGGTGGGAAGCGGCGCCGGCGGCCGCGCGCCGTGCGGCGGCTGTGACCGCGGCGCTGCGCCGGTCCGGAATGACGAGCGCGCCTGCGCCGGCGCCTTCGGCTGCGCGCATGACCGCCCCGAGGTTCTGCGGATCCTCGATGTGGTCGGCGACGACGACCAGAGCATCGTTCTTGCGTGCGAGCTCAGCACGCAGCTGCTTCCAGTCGGCGTACGTGAACGGGGCGACCTGTGCCGCCACATGTTGGTGGCGCTCGTATGGAAGACGATTGAACCAAGCGTCCGGCTGGGTCTTCACCGGCACGCCCCGGTCCATCGCCAGTTTCATGAGCGCAGCGAGAGCGGGGTCGCGCTGCCGATGCGCGGAGACCGTCACGCTCTTGACCTGCTCGCCGCCCGCGAGCGCTTCGGTGACGGCATGGATGCCGACGATCGTCTCGTCAGCTTCTGCCATCGACGCTCCACTGCGAGCCGGACGGCGTGTTCTTCACCGCGATGCCGGCGCGCTTGAGCGCGTCGCGCAAGCGGTCGGACTTGGCCCAATCCTTTGACTTGCGAGCGTCATCGAGATGCGCGACAACTTTCTCGACGAGTTCGATGTCAGACGCGTCGCGCTCTCCAGCGATGATGGACAGCTCCATGCGCGCTGCCTTGTTCAGCTTCACCTGTGACGAGGTGGCCGCGACGCCGGCGGTCTGCGCGTCTGCCGGCAGGCCGAACCGCTCCAAGCAATGTTCGGCGGTCGCGACCACTTCACGCGCGCGTGCCGGAGTCGCGCGCTCTTTGAACGCGCTCTTGATGTACGTCTGCAGCCATCCGACCGCTCCAGCGGTGTTCAGGTCGTCGTCGAGGAACTCGTCGAATTCGGCGACCTCCGCAGGGTTCGGCGACGCTTGCTGGTTCGCACCACCTGAAGGCTTGACCGTCTCGCGGAGCTTGTCGAGGTCGGCATACAGCCCGCGCAAACCCTTGCCTGCCGCGTCGATCGAATCGGCCGTGAAGTTGCTCGGCTTGCGGTAGCCCGTTTGCAGGAACAAGTAGCGGATCACAGCGGCCGGATAGCGGTCGAGCATCTGCGTCAACGGCGTGAAATTGCCCAACGACTTGCTCATCTTCTGCCCGTCGACGTTGAGCAGGCCGGCATGCAGCCAGAACTCCGCCATCGGATGGAGGCCCGTGTAGCTCTCGGTCTGCGCCACTTCGTTCTCGTGATGCGGGAAGATCAAATCGGCGGCGCCGCCGTGGATGTCGAACTCGTCGCCGAGATACTTGCGCGCCATCGCCGAGCACTCGATGTGCCAACCAGGCCTGCCGGGCCCCCACGGACTTGGCCAGCTCGGTTCGCCGGGCTTGGCCTTCTTCCACAGTGCGAAGTCGAGCCGCCCGCGCTTGTCTTCGCGCACTGCGACGCGAACGCCGGCCCGCAGCTCGTCGATGCTCTGATGGCTCAGCTCGCCATACCGTGGAAACACGCCCTCATCGACCGCGAAATAGACGCCGTCGCCCGATTCGTACGCGACGCCCTTTTTGATCAGCCCATCGACCAGCTCGACGATGGCCGGAATCTCTTGCGTCGCGCGCGGCTCCTTATCGGGCGGCATCAAGCCGAGACGCTGCGCCGCCGCCTCGTATTCGCCCAAGTAGCGCGTGACGATCTGGTCCCACGGCACGCCTTCGGTCGCGGCGCGCTCGATGATGCGGTCGTCGATGTCGGTGACGTTTTGCACGTAAGTGACATCGTAGCCGCGCGCGCGCAAGTGCCGGCGCAAAACGTCGAACGTCAGAAACGTGCGCGCGTGGCCGAGGTGGGGATGAAAGCTTGGCGTCATGCCGCAGACGTAGATACCGACGCGACCCTCTTTGAGCGGCCGCAATTCGTCGAGCGAGCGGGTCCGGCTATTGTAGAGTCTTACTGCCATCCGGCTCTTCGAGTTTGCGCACCACGTTCTCGAGCGCTTCCACACGCGCCGACAGCCCTGCGATGGCGTCGCCTTCCGGATCGGGTAGGTCGACGCGCGGCAACACCGGCTCGGCCGGCTTGCCGTCCTGATAGATCACGCGCCCGGGCACGCCGACGACCGTGCAGTCCGGCGGCACCGATTTCACGACCACCGAACCCGCGGCGACCTTCGAACGCGCACCGATGACGATCGCACCCAAGATCGCGGCGCCCGCGCCGACGATGACGCCGTCCTCAAGCGTCGGATGGCGCTTGCCGTGCTGCAGCGACGTGCCGCCCAGCGTTACGCCTTGATAGAGCGTGCAGTCGGCACCGATCTCGGACGTCTCGCCGATCACCACACCGGTTCCGTGATCGATGAACAAGCCGGAACCGATCTCGGCCCCCGGGTGGATCTCGATGCCTGTGAAAAAGCGCGAGAGGTTGGACAGCACCCGCGGCACGACCGGGAATCCGAGCCGGTTGAGCGGATGGATGACGAGGCGGTGCCAGAAAATCGCATGGAAGCCCGGATAGGCGAGCAGCACCTCGGCCCAATTACGCGCAGCCGGATCGCGCTCGAAGCACGCGCGCCAGTCGCGCCGTATCTGCCGGAAAACCGAGTCTCTTTTCATGGTGCCGTCCTGCGGGTGGGCCGCGCTAGCGCGCGGAGTTCATCTTCTATCTGCGCGCATCGGGCGCGCGACCGGGCAT
>JAFAHD010000002.1 GCA_019237415.1 Vulcanimicrobiota bacterium | reverse complement strand
CCAGTCGCCCGCGCGCGAAGTGTCCGCGTAAGACCGAAACGAGATCGTCCTCGGCTTCGCGGCAATGCAGAATCACCGGCAAGTCGCGCTTCGCGGCGAGATCGAGTTGATGCGCCAACACGTCCCTCTGAACGTCGTGCGGTGAATTGTCATAATGGTAGTCAAGCCCCATCTCGCCCGCGGCGACGACGCGAGGATCGTCGAACATCGGCTCAAGCCAACGCATGTCCCCTGCACCTTTCGCTTCGTGCGGATGCACGCCGACCGCCGCGGCGATATCGTTGTGCGCGTGAGCGAGCGCGAGGGTCGCCCGGCTCGTCGCTTCGTCTTGCCCCGCCGAAACGATCGCGCGCACGCCCGCGGTTGTGGCTCGCTTCAACACCGCGTTGAGGTCGGCCGCAAACTCCGGACCATCGAGGTGTGCGTGCGTGTCGGCGAGCTTCACGACACCGCGTCTTGGACCTCGATGCGTGGGAACAGCGCGGGCGGCACGTTTGTCTGCGTTCCTGCGGCGAGTTTCGCCCACTGCAGCTCGCGCTCCCAGAACTTGCCCGGTAAGCCGTCTTGCGCGAGCGCGCGCCAGATGGCCTCACTCGTCGTAGGGATGAAAGGATATGCAAGCGCGCTGATCCAGCGCACGCCCTCGCACAACTCGTACAAGACGTCGTCGAGAGCTCGATCGTCGCCGCGTTTTGCAAGCTCCCACGGCTTCGTACGCTCGACGTGGAGATTCAGCTCGGCGACGCGCCCCCAGATCCAGCCGAGCGCGCCACGGAAGTCGAGCGCGTGCAGTGACGTGCTGGCGCCATCGCGCGCGCTTTCGAAGCCGCGCGCCAGCTCTGACGTCCGCGACGGCGACGGCACCTTCCCATCGCGATAGCGAGCGAGCATAGAGAGCGTGCGCTGCACGAGGTTGCCGAGATCGTTCGCGAGATCAGCGTTGTAGCGGCGCACCATTTGCTCGTCGCTGATCGAGAAGTCCGTGCCGTACGTCGCTTGCGAAAGCAGCAGATAGCGCACGCCGTCGACTGAGTAGCGCTCGATCAATTCCGCCGCGCTCACGATGTTGCCAAGGCTCTTGCTCATCTTGATGCCGCCCATCGTGATCCAGCCGTTGGCGAACACGAGATGCGGCAGCGGCAGGCCGAGCGCCATGAGGATCGCGGGCCAGATGATCGTGTGGAAGCGCGCGATCTCTTTGCCGATGAGATGCACGTTTGCGGGCCACAAGTGCTCGAAGCGCGCCAGGTCATGCGGATAGCCGGCAGCGGTGATATAGTTGCAGATGGCGTCGAACCAGACGTAGATCGTCGAGCCGGGCTCGTCCGGGATCGGAATCCCCCAGCTCACGGCCGAGCGCGACACGCACAAGTCTTCGAGCCCGCCTTCGAGGATCGCCATCATCTCATTGTAGGCGCTTTGCGGACGCACCCAGTCCGGGTTCGCGCGGAAATGCTCGATCAGTCGGTCGCGGTAGCGCGACTGCTTGAAGAACCATGCGTCTTCTGAAACCCACTCGACCGGTCGGCGGCACTCCGGGTTCGGGCACCGCCCGTCGATCAGCTTGCTCTCGACCCAGAACGTCTCGTCGTTGCGGCAGTACCAACCCTCGTACTTCCCCGACGCGATATCGCCGCTCTCGCGCAATCTCGCAAAGATGCTCTGCACGGCAGCCTTGTGGTCGGCATCCGTTGTCCTGATGATCTGATCGTACGAGATGTCGAGCGCCTGCCACTGCGCCTTCCAGCGCTCGAGCATGTCGTCGACGAACTGTTTGGGGGTTTTTCCGATGGCCGTTGCCGCATCAGCGATCTTTTGGGCATGTTCGTCCGTGCCGGTCAGGAAATGCACTTTGCCATCGCCCGTGACCCGGTGAAATCGCGCGAGCACGTCCGCGGCGATGCTGGTGTAGCCGTGGCCGATGTGCGGGTCCCCTTGCGTGTAATACAGGGGCGTCGTGAGGTAGAACGTGTCTTTGGGCATAGTTCAAGCCTCGTTTACGCGGTTACCGATGGAGCGCCTGCAGGAGCAAACGGATGGCGACCGCCCACGCCACGGACAGAAACACATAACGCACGAATTTCGCGCCGGCGAACAGCGCCAGGCGCGAACCCGTGAAGCTGCCCGCGATCGCGCCCGCCGCCATCACGATGCCAGCCCGGTAATCGATTGTACCTGCGGCCGCGAAGACGATGATCGCGCCAAGGTTCGACGCAAAGTTGGTGGCTTTCACGACACCGGAGGCAGCGAGAAAATCCAGACCAAGCCACGCGACGTACAGGAAGATCATGAACACGCCGGCACCCGGGCCGAAGAAGCCGTCATAATATCCCGTCGTAAGGCCGATGGCCGCCGAACGCCACAGCGAGCGATGCGGCGCACGGGAAGGATCCGCGTCGCCCAGTCGCGGCCGGAACGCGACGACGGCAGACACGACGAGCAGCAGCACCGAGACGATGATGCGCAGCACGCCGGGGTCGATCCGCAATACCGTATGCGCGCCGAGAAGGCCGCCGACGAACGCGGCGATCGCGCCGGTGACGACGATCGGCCAGCGGATCGCTCGGGCCGCCGCAAACGTCGCGGTCGCCGTCGCGGTTCCGGCGATGCCGGCGAGCTTGTTCGTGCCGAGCGCGGTTTGCACGGGCACGCCGAAGAGCAGCAACATAGGCAGGTTGATCAGACCGCCGCCGCCGACGATCGCATCAACCGCGCCCGCGACGTACGCCGTAAGACCCAACACGACGAGCACCCACGGCGCGAGCGCGTGGGCCATCAGCGCGAGCGCCGGCTCAATGCCGCCTTGTACAGCGCGTTCTTGGACAGGCCCGTCGCGCGCGCGATGCTTTCGGCTGCATCGCGCACGTGCGTGCCGCGCTCGACGAGCTGCGCGACCGCGTCGCGCGCCGCTTGCGGGATCTCATGGGATGCAGACGAACTGCGCGAAGCGCCCTCGAGCACGACCGTGAACTCGCCGCGCGGCGGTTGTTCGATCTCGCGCTTCACGACCGGTGCAGTCCCAAGCGCATGCTGCTCAAACTTCTTGGTGTACTCGCGCAGCACGAACACGCGCCGGCCCGGCAGCTCGCGTTCGAGATCGTCGAGCAATCCGATGATGCGCGTCGGTGCCTCGTACCAGACGACCGCTGCGCTCTCGTCCGCGAACGCGCGCACATACGCGCGCCGCTGCGACGGCGCGCGTGGCGGGAAGCCCTCGAAGCGAAACCGGCTCACATCGAAGCCGCTCAGCACGAGCGCGCCGACGAACGCCGTCGGTCCAGGCAACGCATCGATCGCGGCGCCCGCCTCGCGCGCGCACCGCACCAGCGCCGCACCCGGATCGGAGATGCCGGGCATCCCCGCGTCGCTTGCGAACGCGACCGTCTTGCCCTTATCGAGCAGCGCGCGGATCTCGCGCAGCCGTTGCGCTTCCGTGCGTTCGTGCAAGGAGCGCAGCGGTTTGCGAATGCTGAAATGGCGCAGCAATGCGCCGGTGACGCGCGTGTCCTCAGCGACGACGAGATCGCACTCGCGTAACGCGCGCAGCGTGCGCTCGGTGATGTCCTCGAGATTGCCAAGCGGCGTCGGACACAAGACCAATCGTCCGGCGGTCATATATCCGGGCCGATTCGTGGAGGTGCCGGTCATCCCTAGGCCGTCATGCGCTCGGCGACGAAACCGCCCGATATCAACAACATGGCCGTAGCGTCTGCACCGCAACCTGATGCACGCCTTGACGTGCTCGACGGTCTCCGCGGCATCGCCATCCTCATGGTGGTGTGGTGGCACCTGTGGCTATTCTCGTGGCTGACGCCGTACATCAACCTCTTCGGCCATCAATCCAGCATCCTGCTCATCGTGCCCGGCACCGGGTTGATGGGCGTGGAGCTGTTCTTCTTCCTCAGCGGCTTCGTGTTGTTCTTCCCGTACGCGCGCCATCTCTTCGAAGGCAAGCCTCTGCAGACGGTCAAGCATTTCGCGGAGCGCCGCTTCCTCAAGATCGTGCCGTCCTACGTCATCGCGTTTGTCGCAGCGGCCTTGCTCATCGGCCAATTCACGTCCCCGCTCAACGCGCTCTGGCAGACCGTCGCGCACCTGCTGTTCATCCACATCTTCTGGATCGACACGTGGGTCGGCGTCAACGGCGTCCTGTGGAGCCTGGGCGTTGAAGTGCAGTTCTATGTGCTCTTCCCGGCGCTGTGTTGGCTGTTCCGCCGTCAGCCGGTTCCGGTTTATCTGTTGATGTGCGCGATCGCCGTCGCGTATCGGATGTTCGCCGCGCACCGCGATGTTGCCAATTACGCGCTCATGGGCCAGCTGCCGGCGTACCTCGACTTGTTCGCCGACGGCATGCTCGCATCGTACGTCTTCGTGTGGCTGCGCAACCGGCCACAGCACGAACGCTATGCATGGCTTGCGACGCTGATCGCCGCGGCAGCTGCGGCCGGCCTGTACGCCTTGCTCGCCGATCTGCATGCGAAGCTGTATATCACCAACGGCTATGCTGCATGGCAGGCGCAGAACCGCCAGTTCTTCGGCGCGCTCGTCGCAGTCTTCACTGTCGCCGCCCTGTTCGCGTACCGTTGGGTGCATCTCGCGATCGCCAACCCGCTGTTCCGCTACCTCGGTGTGATCTCGTACAATCTCTACCTCTGGCACAACGTGATCATGGTCTACATGCTGCACCGCCGAATCCCCGCGCCCACGCTGCCTGACCCACACGCCGACGACCATTGGAAATGGGTCTATACGGTATGGTCGCTGCTGATCTCGCTCGCCATCTCGACCCTGATCACGTACGCGATCGAGCTGCCGATCCTCAAGAAGGGGTTCCGCGCGTTGATCGATCCGTTCTGGCGCCGAAACGCGGCGCCGGGTCCGGCCCCGGCCGCCACGGTGAGCGATGGTTGAGCCGCCGCGCAGCACGCCCGCGCATCTGGCCGTTTTGGATGGCCTGCGCGGCATCGCGATCTTCATCGTGCTGTGGTACCACGTGTGGGAATGGAACTGGCTCTCCGCCTCGTTCGCGCTCTTCGGGCATCAGATCAGTTTTCAAGTGATACCCGAAACCGGCTTCACCGGCGTCGATCTGTTCTTCTTCATCAGCGGCTTCGTGCTGTTCTATCCCTATGCGCGCACGATCTTCGAGGGCGTACCGCTCCAAACGCTGGCGCACTACGCCTACCGGCGTTTCATCAAGATCGTGCCGTCGTACTATCTGCAGCTGCTCATCCTCACGCCGTGGATCGTCGCCGCGTTTTCGGGCGCGATGCTGCTCAAGGTGTACGTCACCCACCTGCTGTTCATACACAATTGGTTCCACGACATATTCGGCACGGTCAACGGCGTCTTATGGACGCTTGCGGTCGAGGTGCAGTTCTACGTCGTCTTCCCCGCGCTGTGCTGGTGCTTCCGGCGTTGGCCGTTCGCCACGTTCGCGGGAATGGTCGCGATCGCGAACGCGTACCGGCTTTGGAAAGCGCCGTGCTGCTTGGGCGACTATGTCGTGCAAAGCCAGATGCCGGCGTTCTTGGACTTGTTCGCCTCGGGCATGCTCGCGGCGTGGCTGTTCATGTGGCTGCGCACCAACGTCTCCGGCCTGCAGCGCTGGCAGCACGCGTGGACAGCGCTTGCAATCGCCGGCTTTGCGCTGTACGGCTGGCTGCTGTACGGGCTGTTCAAGCTGCGCGTCGTGGACAACTGGCAGTATCTGTGGAACGACAGCCACCTGACACTGCTCGGACTGACCTTCGTACTGATCACCGTGTCTTCGTGCCTCGCCGCTTTCTGGTGGCGCGCGACGCTGGCGAATCCGCTGTTCGTGTTCCTCGGCGTGATTTCGTACAACCTGTACCTGTGGCATCAGCTCATCGCGACGTTTTTCGCGAAGCATTGGTTCCCGCTGCCGCGTACGGAGAACTTCGACACCGACCGGCTCTGGCAGTGGACATATCTTGTCGTCACCGTCGCGGTCTCGATCGGCGTTTCGTCGCTCATCACGTACGCGTTCGAGCGGCCGCTGCTCAAGAAAGGTTTCAAGGCGATCGTCGATCTGTTCCCGCGGCGCGAACCGGTCGCCGCGGCGACGCCCGCGACGAACGGGAGGCGCACGCCCACGTGAGCTGCTTTCCGATCGACCACATCGATCATCGCGTGCGCAGCATCGCCGCGGTGCGACCCTTCTACGACCGCCTGATGCCGGCGCTCGGCTACACGCAGATCGACGATTGCGGCTCAGCGCTCGAATACTACTGTCCTGATGAAGCGAATCAGTTCTTCGGCCTGCACGAACGCGCGCACCACGAACCGAGCGACACGCGCGTCGCGTTCGCTGCGCCGACGCGTGCGGATGTCGACCGGATCGGCGCGCTGCTGCACGAAATGGGCGCTCGGGCGCTCGAACCGCCGCACGACTGTCTCGATTACATCCAGCCCTATTACGCGGTGTTCTTCGAGGACCCGGAAGGCAACAAGCTCGAGGTCTGCTGCCGGCGCTGACGGCCGCCCACGGCATGGGCGTGCCGAAACGTCCCGGGCGTGCGCATGTCCCGCCTTGGGCGCGGACGAATCGTCTGGCTGCAACTCCTGGATGCGAGCGCGTGTAGTACTGCCCGGAGCTGCGATGCTGCGCGTTCGTCGAACGCGCGACGCACGAGAGAGGAAAGGCACCCCACATCCATGGCCAATGCGCAGCGCGTCTTAGGACCGCTCCTGCTCATCCTTTTGATCATCGGCGTCGCCATCGCGCTCTACGTCTCGTTCACGCGCGGCCAAGCCGAGCGCGCAGCGCAATACGCCGCCAGCCGCGTGGTCACCGTGTCCGGCCTCATCGGCTCGGAGAAAAAGGAGTACCTCACCGACCCGCAAGTGCTCGATGAGCTACGCAAGAACGGCATCGATCTCAAGGTCGAGACGGTCGGCTCGCGCGAGATGGCGTCGCGCCCGGATCTCAAGAACTACGACTTTGCGTTCCCCGCGGGCGTGCCGGGCGCGACCAAGATCATGGCGGTGACCGGCGCGAAGAAGTCGGTGAGTCCATTCTTCACGCCGATGGCGATCGCGTCATGGAAGCCGATCGCCGACGTGCTCATCGCCAACGGCATCGTGCGCAAGCGCAACGAGTACTACTACGTCGTCGACATGAAGCGGCTGCTGGAGCTCATCGACGCGGACAAGCGCTGGTCGGACCTGCCGCACAACCCGGACTACTCGATCGACAAATCGATCCTCATCGGGTCGACGGACGTGCGCAAGTCGAACTCGGCCGCGATGTACCTCTCGTTGGCCAGCTACATCTTCAACAACGACGAGATCGTCGACAACCAGCAGCAGGTCGACGCGGTGCTGCCGAGAGCCGCCAATCTGTTCTTGCGCCAAGGTTACCAAGAAAGCAGCACGGCGGGACCGTTTGAGGACTACCTCGCGATGGGCATGGGCAAAGCGCCCCTCGTCATGGTGTACGAAGCGCAGTTCACGGAATACCAGGCGACGCACAGCGGCAACCGCAACGGCGATATGGTCCTTCTGTATCCGCAACCGACCGTGTTCACCAAGCACGTCTTTATCCCGTTCGATGCCAACGGAGATAAGCTGGGCGATCTGCTCGCCAACGATCCCGTGCTGCAGCGCTTGGCCGTCGAGCACGGCTTGCGGACTGCGAACGCAGCCGACCTGCGCGCGTTCTGGAAGAAGAACGACATCCACGTGCCCGAGACCCTGCTTGATGTTATCGATCCGCCCAGCTTCGATATCTTGGAGAGCATGATCAAAGGCATCGAACAGAAATTCAACTCATGAGAGGATGGAAACGATGAACCAGGATCCGACCGCGCCGCAAGCCTCTGCCCCCGCGCAGACGCAGGACGCGGACAATGTGCCCGCACTCGTGCCG
The DNA here is from genome assembly GCA_019237415.1 of Vulcanimicrobiota bacterium. GTDB lineage: Bacteria > Vulcanimicrobiota > Vulcanimicrobiia > Eremiobacterales > Eremiobacteraceae > JAFAHD01. The sequence continues at coordinate 2,315 of JAFAHD010000002.1, read as the reverse complement.
CCCGCGCCGGTGGCCGTCGTCTCGCCGGATAAGGCCGCCACAATGGTGCCGGTGCCGCCCGACGCGGTGCCCAAGCTCGACGCGCAAGTCGCGCAGTTCGTGCAGCAGGTCACGAGCCTCGACATCAATGGGCCGGACTTCAAAAATCGCGTCGACGCGATCAGCACGATGGGCAACGCCGAAGTCGCGGCCTCCGCGCAGATCTCGAACCGCCTGCTGCAGCGGCCGATCAACGCGATCAACCACGGCGTCTTCACCCAGGGCTCGGAGATCTCGAAGGGCTTGATCGACCTGCGCAACACGGTCACCGACCTCGACCCGTCGCGGCAAGGCGATCTGTTCTCGCCGCGCAAGCTGCTGGGCATCATTCCGTTCGGCAACAAGCTCGAAGCCTATTTCGAGGGCTATCAATCCGCGCAGACGCATCTCAACGCCATCATCAACGCGCTCTACCATTCCAAAGACGAGCTGCAAAAGGACAACGCCGCGATCGACCAAGAGAAGGCGACGATGTGGGCGCTCATGCAAAAGATCGAGCAGTACATCTATCTCGCCAAGAAGCTCGACGCCGCGCTGTCCGCCAAGATCGGTTCGATCGAGGCGAGCGACCCGCAGCGCGCCAAAGTGCTCAAGGAAGAAGTGCTCTTCTACACGCGCCAAAAGGAGACCGACCTGCTCACGCAGATGGCGGTCGACATCCAAGGCTACATGGCGCTCGATCTCGTCAAGCGCAACAATACCGAGCTGATCAAGGGCGTGGACCGCGCGACGACGACGACCGTCTCCGCACTGCGCACCGCCGTCATCGTGGCGCAGGCGTTGGCCAATCAGAAGCTCGTGCTCGACCAGATCACCGCGCTTAACACCACGACCGGCAACATGATCGAGTCGACCTCGCAGCTGCTCAAAGAGCAGAGCGGCCAGGTCTACGAACAGGCCTCGAGCGCGACGGTCAGCGTCGAGCAGCTGCAGCACGCTTTCGACAACATCTACGCGACGCTCGACATGATCTCGGACTACAAGATCAAGGCGCTCGACAGCATGCAGCAGACCGTGGACGCGCTCTCCACGCAAGTCGCCAAGGCCAAGACGTACCTGGACAAGACGCGCGCCGGCCAAGTGGCGGAGTCGATGACTAATCTGGACACCTCGACCGACTCGAGCGGCGTCGTGAAGCTGCTGCCATCGTCATGAACGCGAACATGAACATGCACAAACGTATCATCGCCGCGCTCGCGGCGCTCGTCGCCGGCGTCACGGGTTGCAGCTCGAATACGTCCAGCCAAGGACCGGCTGCTCCTGAGAACACGCTCGTCGTGCTCGCGGGCTCCGAACTCAAAGACCTCGAGCCGCTGCTCGGGCAGATCCGCGACAAGACGGGCGTGCAGCTGCAGCTCCAATACAGCGGCACGCTCGCGGGCATCGATCGCATCAACGCGGGCGAGCAGTTCGACGCGGCCTGGTTCTCGCACGACAAGTATCTCGTGCTCAGCGACACCGCGCATCGCGTCAAGGCGCAAGAGAAGATCATGCTGTCGCCGGTCATCATCGGCGTGAAACAGAGCAAGGCGAAAGCACTGGGCTGGCTCAACAACCCGAACGTCACATGGAAGGACATCGCGGACAAGGCGGGCGCTGGCGAGTTCAGCTATGCGATGACGAATCCGGCCAGTTCCAACAGTGGATTCTCGGCCGTCATCGGCGTCCAATCGGCGCTGGCCGGCACGTCCGACGTGCTCAAGCCGAGCGACGTCGACATGGCCAAGCTCAACAACTTCTTCAAAGGGCAGAAGCTGACGTCGGGCAGCTCGGGCTGGCTCATCGACGCCTACGTGCGCGATCAAGACGGACTCGACGGCATCATCAATTACGAAGCGAACCTCATCACCCTCAACCACAGCGGGCGCCTGAAGGAACCGCTCGCGCTGATCTACCCTAAGGAGGGCGTGATCACGGCCGACTACCCGCTCGTCCTGCTGAACGAAAGCAAGCACGACGCGTACGACAAGGTCGTGACCTATCTCAAGAGCGCCGACTTCCAGAAGACGATCATGGACACGACCTACCGCCGCCCGGTCAACCCAGATGTGGCGCTCAGCTCGGTCTTTCCCAAATCGCTGATCGTCGAGCTGCCGTTCCCAAACAGCCTGGCGACGGTCAATACGATACTGCTGCGCTACCTGAACCAGAACCGCGTCCCGGCGCACTCGTTCTTCGTGCTCGACGTGAGCGGTTCGATGGAGGGACCGAGGCTGGAGGGCTTGCAGCACGCGCTCGACACGCTGGCCGGCGACGATCCCTCGATCACCGGGCAA
>JAFAHD010000132.1 GCA_019237415.1 Vulcanimicrobiota bacterium | reverse complement strand
CATCTGGACATGGCGTTCACCGGCTTGCCGCCGGCCACGGGCGAGGCACGCCGCCGCCAATTGGAGGCGGCGTTCGAACGCGCGCTGGCCTTGGTGCGCGAACATCGCGCCGACGCGCTGTGCATCGCCGGCGATCTGTACGAGGATGGACGCTCGACGCCCGACCGTGGCGCGTATCTCGCTCGCGTGCTGGGCGAACTTGCGCCCACCCGCGTGTTCATCAGTCCCGGCAATCACGATCCTTACGCGCCCACGTCCCTCTATCGCCAGATGCCGATGCCTGCGAACGTCACGGTGTTCTCGACGCGCCGCTTCACGCCGGTGCAGCTTGCGCCAGGCCTGACGCTGTGGGGAGCGGCGCATGAATTCGAGCTCGATCGCGCCCCGATGATCGACGGGTTCGTCTGCGAAGGGGCGGGCACGCACGTGCTGCTCTTCCACGGCTCGGACCGCGACAAGTTGCCGCCCCACAAGGACTGTGTCGCGCCGTTTCGCGACGACGACATCGCGCGCACCAAGGCGGCGCACGCGATGGTCGGCCACTTCCACGGGATGTTGCGCGGCGCGCACTACGCATATCCGGGTTCGCTCGAACCGCACAGCCCGGCGCAAGATGGGCGTCACACCGCGTCGCTCGTGACGCTGGATCAGGATAGCGTCGCCGTCGACTTCATCGACGTGAGCCGCACGCGGTATTCCACGCAAGAGCTCGATGTCTCCGATCTCGGCGACCGCGCGGCGCTCGCGCGCGAAGCGCTGCGCCGCGTCGCGTCCACCGTCGACCGGCCCGGCGAGGTCTTCTGCCGCCTGCGCCTGGTCGGGAACGCCCCGCCGACGCTCGATCTGGACCCAGCCGATCTACAACGCGAGCTCCAGGCGCAATTCCCCGGAGCGAGTGTGGAGGACGCCTCGGCCGCACTCGACGCCGATGATGTCGCGCGCGAAGGCTACACGGTGCGCGCGGAGTTCGTCAAAGAGATGCGCCGGCGCATCGCGTCGGCGCCGTCCGAAGAGCGCCCGGCGCTCGAGCGCGCGCTGCACTACGGGCTGCTGGCGTTCGCCGGGAAGAGGCTCACCGCGTGATCCTGCTCGAGGCCGACATCGGCGGTTTCGGCTGCCTCGTCAAACAGCGGTTCACGTTCGGCGAAGGCCTGACGATCATCCACGGGCCGAACGAGTCGGGCAAGACGACGCTGACCGAGTGCATCGTGCGCTTGCTGTTCGGCTATCCCGAACATCAATACATGGCCGCGCTCAAAGCGCGCAAGCCGTGGCATTCCCATGCGTACAAGGCGGCGCTGATCTACCGTTTGGACGACGGGCGCGTGCTCGAGACGCAGCGCGATTTCAGCCAGGACAACGTGCCCACCGAGACCGTCGAGCGGCCGCTCATGCGGCGCGTGCCGGAGCTGTCGGGCACCAAGCGCGCGTCACCAGGCTGGGAACTGCTGCACCTGTCGCTCGAGACGTTCGAAGCCGCAGCGGTGATGCGCGCCGGCGAGTTCACCGGCCGGGCGGACGGCAAGTCGTATCAGCTGCTGGCAGAGCGCATCGCCGAGCTCGTCGGCGCGGCAGGCGAGGCGGGAGCGCAAGACGCCGTCGACCGGCTCGACGATTTCGTCAAGGAGCTTGGCACCGATCGCGCGACCAAGAGGCCGCTCAGCGTCGCGCACGCGCAGACCGACGCCGCGCGCGCAGCGCTCGAGGCGTACCGGCGCGATGGTGCGCGGATGCACGAGAACATCGCGCAGCGGGCGACGCTGCTCGAGCGGCAAGCCGCGCTTGCAGAGGAATGTTCGGCGCTCGATGTCCAGCTGCAAGGCGCGCGCTTGTCCGAGCTGCGCGCGCGCATCGCGGCGGCCGAGCTCGCGCAGAGCCGGCTCAAGGACGTGCCTGCGCCTGCCGCTTCTTCACCCGAGGTGCTCGAAGGAGCGAAAAAGGGAATCGAAACCGCGATCGACGCGTGGGTGGCGGCGCGCAGCGCTGAGACCGATGCGTCGACGAGCTCCCAATCCAAGGAAGATCAGCGCACCGAGCTGCTGCGCCAGATCGGTGAATGCGACGCGAAGATCAAGGAGGCCGACGCGACGATCGCCAGCCGCAGCGACGCGATCGAGCGGCTGAAGCCTGAGGCGGCGCGCAAACCCCTCTCCGACGACGCGGTCGAACATCTCGAGCAGCTGTCCGAGCTCGCGGACATCCAGGAGCACGCCGCGCGCACCAAGGAGACGCAGGCGGCCATCAACCGCCAGCGGCCGCGCGCCGGCGTGTGGCCCGCCGTATCGGTGTTCATCGTCGCGATGGTCTTGCTGCTGGCCGGCGCGATCCTCCATCTCCCGCCCGTCATCCTCAGCGCCGTGGCGGGCGTGCTCATCTCCGGGGCGATGTTCGCGTACTTCTTCGTCGTCGAGCGCGGCCGTAGCGCAGCCAACGCAGCGCTCGAGTCGGAGGCACAAGCGGCGCGCACCGTCGCCGCAAGCGCCGCTGCGAATCTCTCCAAGGAGATCGGGGCGCTTGGTCTGAGCGACATCCGCGCGGTGCGCCGCGCCGTCAAAGTTCAAGCCGAGATCCAACGTTTCTCCGAGGCGCTCGAAGCAGCGCGCCGTTCGGCGGCGCAGAACCACGAGCTGCGCGACTCTTTGGAAGCGCGCTTCAACGACTTCGACCGGCTCGACCGGCAGCTCGTGGACGCGCGCGCCCGCACTGAGGCACGCGCGGCGGACCTGCGCCGCCTGCTCGACGACGCAGGCGTGCCCGGCGGAGACCTCGAGCCGCGCATCCAAGCGTTTCGGGAAGCGCGCCTCGGCGTCGAAGAAGCGCTCGTCGCGGACAAAGCGGCGAGCGACGCGCGTGCCGCGCTCGCCGGCGCGCTCGCCGGCGAGACCCTCGACGAGATGCGCGCGAGCGCGGAACGCCTTGCGAAGATCGCAGGGGACGCCTTCGCGCCCGCCGATGCCGATCCGCGCGAGATCGAAGAACGCCTCAAGCGCAAGAACGACGAACGGCCGGGCGTCGCGGGCGAGATGGCCCGCGTCAATGAAGCCCTCGCGCAATTCGATACGCAATACCCCGGCGGCGGTGCGCCGCTCGAGGAGCAACTCGCGGCCTGCGAGCTTGAAGAGGCGCGCCTGCTGCGCGCGCGCGACGCGGCGGCGCTGGCCCGCGACGTCATCGACAAGACCAAAGACGACGTGCATAAGAACTTCGCACCGCACCTCAATGCGTTGGCCGGGCCTGCGCTGCGTGAGATCACGCACGACCGGTACAAGAAGGTCATCATCGATCCGCGCGACTTCTCGCTGCAGGTCAGCGCGGACGATGGGGCGGGCATCGTCGGACCGGATGCGCTCTCGGCGGGAACGCAGGAGCAGCTGCATCTTTCACTGCGCGCGGCGACCGCCCAGGCGCTCGGCGCCGGCGGCTCCGACGAACGCGTGCCGCTGCTGCTCGACGACGCGTTGGCGCACGCGGACGAGCGCCGTCTGGCCGCAGCGGTCCGCCATCTGGCGTCTATCGCGCACCGCCAGCAGATCTTGCTGTTCACGCAGCGCGACGCGGTGCTGGACGCAGCGCGCCGTTTGCAGGGCGTGGTGGTCGTTCATTTGAGCGGCCCATCGCCCGCTGCCCCGGCATAAGTGGGCGAGCGCCTCAGTCTCGGCGTCGACGCGGCAAATCTGCCACGTGACCGGCGCGGTATGGGCCGCTACGTGCGGTGCGTGCTGCGCTATTTCGCGACGACGCTTGCGCCGCGCGTGCGCGTCACGCTGCTCGTGCCGGACGTGCTGCCGGCGCTGGTCGCGCGGCGCTACCTCGAGGACCTGCCGGGCGATGCGGCGGTGGCGCATCGCTCCGCCGCCGGCCGGCTCGGCCTCGATGTCGTGTGGTACCCGTGGAACGGGATGACGTGGGTCGCGCCCGGCACCAAGGTGGCCACCGTGCACGATTGCTGGCCCTTTGTGTCTCCCGCCCCCAACGGCTCCATCCGCCGCAACGAGCAACAACCGTTCTTCGCGACCGCGGCCAATGCCGACACGATCATCGCCGGTTCACAGTTCGCACGCGCAGAGGTCGTGCGGCATCTGGGATTCCCAGCCGACAAGATCGTCGTCATCCCGTTGGGCGTCACGATTCCGCCGCGCCAGGGCAGCGCGCCATCCGGCGATCCATACGTGCTCTTCGTCGGTCATGCGGACGCGCGCAAGGGCATGGGGACGCTGCTGGCCGGCATGGCGGCGCTGCCTGATGCGCTGCGCGCGAAGTACCGGCTGATCGTCGCGGGCAAAGGTCAGCCCGGCAACGATGGTCCGGCGCCAGACGGCATCCGCGTCGAGTTCCTCGGCCAGGTCAGCGACGCGCTGCTCGCCGATCTCTACACCGGCGCCAGCGCGTTTGTCTTCCCCTCTTCGTACGAGGGATTCGGATTGCCGGCGCTCGAGGCTATGTCGTACGGCGTGCCCGTCATCGCGTCTGACGCAGCAAGCATTCCGGAAGCAGCGGGCGACGCGGCGCTCTATTTCCCGTCAGGCGACGTGCCGGCGCTCGCGGCCGCGATCCAACTGATGCTCGGCGACGCACAGCTCGCCGCTCACATGCGCAGCGCCGGTCTCGCGCGCGCAGCGAACTTCTCCTGGGAACGATGCGCCGGCGCCACATTGGATGCGCTCTCGCGCGTGGCATCCGCGTCAGCGCTCCGGCTCTGAGGTCTCCTCGTCGTCCGGAGACGACTGCGTCCGCAGCACGAGCTCGGAACCGCGCACCGGATTGAGCAGCAGCGCCATCAGTCCGCCGGCGATCACGCCGCCGAGATGCCCCCAGTTCGAGATGCCGGGAACGATCAACCCGTATCCCAAGGTCAGCACGATCGGGAAGAACGCGCTGCGGACCAGCGCGCTGCGCAGACGCGGCAGCTTGAGGCCGAGCACGCCCATCGCGCCAAAGACGCCCAAGATCGCCCCCGATGCGCCGACCGTGGGCACTGACGTGCCTGCCGTCGAGAGATACGCGGCGACGCCGCCGCCGATCAAGCCCGCGAGATAGATCAGCGAATAGCGCGGCGTGCCGTAGCAATACTCGACGAAGATTCCCGCCTGCAGCAACGCATACATGTTGATGAGCACGTGCGGCCAGCTGCCGTGCATGAAGCCGTAGGTGAGCAGGCGCCACCACTCGCCCGCTTGGACGGCGGGCGGATACAGCTCGAAGCGATCCGCAAGCGCGCCGCCCGTCAAGAAATCGATTCCATAGAGCACGATGTTGATGACGACGAGCGCGATCGTCAACGGCGAGGTGCGCCAACCCACCTACGCAAGCTCCTCTTTGAGCGCCGCGCACAGCAGCGGGATCATGATCTCGTGATGTCCGGTGAACATGTAGCCGCGCCCGCCTTCCGCGTGCGGTCGCGTGACGACGTTCGTGCGCGGGCGGTAGTGGCGGATGAAATCGAAGTCGGCAGTGACGAACGAGCCGCCGTAGCCCAGGTTGCGCGCGAGCGAGAGCGCCTTGAGGAACACCTCGGGCATGATCACCGCCGAGCCGAAATTGAGATACGCGCCGCCGTCGGTCACACCGGCGACGACATCCGCGAACAGACGGAAATCGAACAGCGAGGCGGCGCCCAACGCGGCGCCGTCGGCTTGCGGGTGCATGTGGATGATGTCCGTGCCGATCGCGACGTGGACGGTGACCGGCACGTCCAGCGCGGCGCCTTGCGCCAAGATCGACGCGTCCGCATGGGGCGCGCGCGCCGCGAGCAGCGCGTCGCCGAGCGCGCGGCCGAGGCCGACTCTCGGGCCCGCGCTCGCGATCGCGCCCAAGATGAAATCCGCGGTCTGCGCGGCCATGCCGAACGAACCGTCGCGCAGCGATGCGTCGACGTCCTCGGAGGTCTTGCCCGCAAGCGCGAGCTCGACGTCGTGGATGCAGACCGAGCCGTTGCACGCGAGCGCCGAGAGCACGCCCCCTCGCATCAGGTCGATCAGCAGCGGGGAGAGCCCGGTCTTGATCACGTGTCCGCCGAAGCCGGCGGCGATGATCTTGCCGTCGCGATGCGCGCGCGCGAGATAACCGACCAGTTCGCGCAGCTCTTGCACGGCGAGCACGTCGGGCAAGCCGCGCCAGAAGTCCACGAACGATTCGCCGGCGCGCGGCACGGCCGCCATCATCTCGACCGACACTTTGGACGGGCGCGTCGAAAGCTGCGTCGGCTTGAGCTTGTGCAGCTCGAGGTGCGGGAACTTATCCTTCACGCAGACGTCGGCCGAGCGGACTCGACCGCTCCAGATTCGGCGAGGTAGCGCTCGAGCAGCTCGCGCATGCGCGCGCGAAACCGCTCTGGCGAAAACCGCGTGGCGTGTTCGACGAGGCGCTCGCATGCGAACGACTCGGGAGTAAACGCGCGCAACGCCGCCGCCAAAGCTTCCGGCGTCGGCTCGCGGAAGAACGAACCCGTTTGCGCTTCCACGACGGTTTCGAGCGACCCTCCGGCGGCAAATGCGATCGTCGGCCGGCCAGACGCCGCCGCTTCGAGCGCGACGAGCCCGTAGTCTTCGACGCCGGGAACGATCACCGCGCGCGCGTGCGACAAGAGCGCACGCCGCCGTTCGTCGTCGACCCAACCCTCAAATCGCACCGTCGGGCCGGCGAGCGCGCGCAAGCGCGTTTCGTCCGGGCCGGCGCCGGCGATCACCAGCGGCGCGCGCAGCGCGTTGCACGCCTCGACGGCGAGCGCGACGCGCTTGTACGGCAGCAGCCGCGACATGACCAGATAGTAGTCACCGACGTCGGTCGAGGGCGTAAAGCGCTGCACGTCGACCGGGCACGGCGCGACGTCGCTGTCGCGATGATAACACGCGCGGATGCGCGCGGCGACGTTTTCCGAGTTTGCGACGATGCAGTTGGGGCGCTGGGCAGCGCTGTAGTCCCAGCGCCGCAGGCCCGGCAGCGCCGCGCGCAACGCGGGCCGCGCCATGCGCGGCACGATCTCAAACGCGTACTCCTGCGGATACCAGAGAAAACGCGTCGGCGTGTTCATGTAGCAGACGTGCAGCGCGCCGGGCGCCACGCGCACGCCCTTGGCGAACGAGGTCGTCGATGAGATGACGAGGTCGTAGCCGCGCAGGTCGAGCGCTTCGAACGCGCGTGGATACAGCGGCAGCAGCGAGCGGAAGCGCCGCGGCGCTCCGGGGATGCGCTGCAGCCAGCTCGTGCGTATGTCGAGCGAGTCGAAGGGCGCGCCTACTGCTGCGCGGTCGTAGAGCGAGGTGAAGATCGGCGCGTCCGGATACAGCTCGTGCAGCTGCGCGAGCACGCGCTCGGCGCCGCCGAGCTGCGTGAGATAATCGTGGACGAACGCGACGCGCATGGCCGCGCGCAGATCCTAGCGCCCTAACGTGAGCGGGAGGACGACGGCGACCGTCTCGTCGGACAGGTACTGCTTGGCAACGCGCTGGATGTCGGCCGCGGAGACGTTGGCGATGCGCGCAGCCAGCGCGTTCTCAAAGTCCACACCGTCGGGCGAGCCGGCCGAGCGGCCGAGCAGCCACGCGGCGTCCGACAGCGACGTCACCGATAGATAGTAGTCTCCCAACGCCAGCTTCTTCGCGCGAGCGACGAGTTCGTCGGGCAGCGGCTGCGCGCGCAAGCGCACGATGCCCTCTTCCATCTGCTTGAGCGCCGCGTCGATGTCGCCGCTGCCGCCGTTGAGGAAGATGAGGAACGATCCCGGTCGCGCTTCGTATTGATAAAACGCGCCGACGTAGTCCGCCGCGCCCGGCGTGCCTTCCGAGCCGAAGGAGAGCGCGTGCACGTCGCCGCCGCGGCCGAGCAGCGCTTGGATGACGAGCATCGCCGGGAAGTCTTTGGAGAACTGCGAGGGCGCGTTGAAGCCGACCGCAAGCCACGGCACCGGCACGTTGCGATGCGCGACGATCTCGTGCTGGCGTTTCTCGGCGGTCACCGCAGGCGGCGCCGGAGCGGTTCGCGCTGGCCACGATGCGAACGCTTTGCCGGCGGCGTCGATCTGCCCAGGCAGCAACGCCCCGGTGAGCGCGACGATCGTGCCGGTTCCGTACTGGTAGGACGCGGCGAAGCGCTGCATGTCGGGGACGGTCAGCCGCGCCAGGCTGCTCGCGCGCCCGCCTTGCGGATATGCGAAACCGCTGCCCTGGTAGCGCACCTGGCGCACCATCGCATAGGCGACGAGCGCGGGGTTGGCTTCGTCGTCGCGCGCCGCGGCAGCCACTTCGTTCCTCGCGGCCGCGAATTGCGCCGGATCGGGTGCGGCGATCGCGCGCGCCAGATCGGCCAGCAGCCGCGGCAGCGCCGCCGACTGGCCTTCGATCATGAACCGCGTCGCCTCGGGATCGATCGTATAGGCGACCTCGCCGCCCGCCTCCGCTGCGACCGCGCTGAGGCTGCGCCCGCCTTCCACCGGCGTGCGCAATACCGTTGCCGCGGTCACGGCGGCGATGCCCGCCGTCGCGCTGGTCTGCTGCGCCAGGCCCGCGGGCACGAAGACCTGCGCGCCCGCGATCGGCGAATCTTGCGAAAGCTGTGCGGTGACGATCACCCCATTGGCGAGGCGCTGCGCGGTCGCTTGCTGGAAGTACGCCGCGTCGGGCGGCGCAGCCGCGCCGATCAGCGCCGTGCTCGCCACGGCCACCGCGAAGCATGTCGGCGCTCTCATCGCGCACCGCCGTCGAGCATGCTCGTGGTGGCCGGTGTGGCCGGCCGCGGCGCGACCGTCGCGGTGACGCCTTTCGCACCGAGATAGGTCTTGGCCGCGTCGTACACCGCTTGCGGCGTCAGCGCGGCGGCTTGGTCGTAATAGTCGCCGGACAACGCCATGTCGGTGGCCGCCGGTGCATACGCCGGCGCGCCCTGCGCGAAATACCAGCCGTAGTTGTCGGCGAGCTCTTCGGGCGTCTGGGTGTCGCGCAACGTGTGCGTGCGAAACGCCGCAAGCGCGCGCGTGAAGTCGGCTTGCGGCATCGGCCCATCGAGCAGCGGTTTCATCGCGGCGCGGATGACCGCGCTCATCGCGTCGGCGGAGCGCTTACCGCCGCTCACCGTCACGTAGAAGATGCCGGCGTCGCGCAGCGTGATGAATTGGCCGTTGAAATCCGCGCTCGGATCGGCGTCGGCCACCGCCTTGGCGACGAGTCCGTAGCCTGGCCGCGTGAGATAATCCGAGATGAAATCCATCGCGGTCGACGTCCGTTCGTCGCCGACCGGCGGCCCCATCCACGCAAGCCCGACGCCACCAGCGTCAGCAAAGCCGGCGTTGAACGGCGCGCTTTGCGGCGCGGCGTGGGCCGAAGACGGCTGTGCGCTCGTTTGCGCGGCCGCCGGTGCAGCCGCCGTGATCGTGCCCGCAAGCGCCGTCTCGTCCAAGCTCCCGCCGACCGCGACCGCGATCTCGTTCGCCGGCACGTACGCTTTTGCGGCGAACGTCTGCGCGTCGGCCAGACTCAGGCCGCGCAGCGTGTCTGGCCCGCCGTACGTCGACGCGTGGAACGGCCCATCGGAGAATAGCTGGTTGAAGAGCCCATCGCGCAGCACGACATCGGGTTCGGCCGAAGCGACGGCTTGTTGCTCGGCAAGGCGCAGGCGCGCATCGCGCAAGCCGGCATCATCGATCGACGGATGCAGCACGCGCGAGAACAGCGCTTGCGCGAGCTGCGGCGCGGCGTTGCCGGGCGCCAGCACCGAGATCTCGGTCGAGCTTGGGAAGATGGACACCATCAATTGGCCGCCGGCGTCGCGCACGACGTCGCGCAGCGAGAGGCCGTCGACCTTGGTGGCGACGATGCTCAGCGCCGCCAAGCGCGCCACACCGGGCGCGGACGCGCCGTAGCCATCCGAAGGACTCACGATCCACACTTCGAGCGCCGCGGTGGGTGACAGCGTCGCGCGGCGCACCGCGATCGTCAAACCGTCGGCGAGCACCGATTCACCGGCGGCGAGTCTTGGCTGCGCCTCTAGCGCTGCCGCGCCTTCATCGCGCACGACGTCGTGCACCGACAATCCGTCGACCTTCCACACTTCGAGCGCCGCGGCGGGCGACAGCGTCGCGCGGCGCACCGCGATGGTCAGGCCGTCGGCCAGCACCGATTCGCCGGCAGCGAGTTTCGGCTGCGCGGCGGGCGCCGCCGCGAGCGCGTGTTGCGGCGCGAAAAACGAGGCGGACAACACAAGCGCGGCGAGGACGCCGCGGTGGATCGACATGACGGGCCTTTCGTTAGGCAGGTTCGGGCGGTGGGAACGGGAGCGGTCCGCCCGCAGCGCGAGGCTTCTCTTCTTTCGGTTGCGCGGCGGCAGCCGCGGCCTGCTCGGGCACGACGGGTTCGGGCTTGCGCACCGGGCTTGTCTGCGGCACGTCCGAGAGCAAGCGATCGACGTCTTCGCCCTCGACCGTCTCGTGCTCCAGCAGCGCTTCCGCCAGGCGGTGCAGTTTGTCGATGTTGTTCTCGAGCAGCCCGTACGAGGCTGCGTAGCACGAGTCGATGATGCCGCGCACCTCCGCGTCGATCTGGCTTGCGACCTCTTCGGAGTAGTTGCGCTCCTCCATGATGTCGCGGCCCAAGAAAACCTGTTCGTGCTTCTTACCCAGTGCGATCGGGCCGAGCTTGCTGCTCATGCCCCACTCCATGACCATCTTGCGCGCCAGGCTCGTCGCCCGCTGCAAGTCGTCGTACGCACCCGTGGTGCACTCGTGGAAGATCAGCTCTTCGGCTGCGCGTGCGCCGAGCATGACCATGATGCGATCGATGATCTCGGCCTTGATCATGAGGTACCGGTCCTCGGTCGGCAGCTGCATGGTATGGCCGAGCGACATGCCGCGCGGGATGATCGTCACTTTGTGCAGCGGATCGGCGTGCGGCAGCAGCTTGGCGACGAGCGCGTGACCGCCTTCGTGATACGCGATCATCTCTTTCTCGCGCTGGCTCATGATGCGGCTCTTGCGCTCCGGACCCGCGATGACGCGATCGATCGCCTCTTCGCAATTCTCCATGTCGATCTGCGTCTTGTTCTGGCGCGCGGCGAGCAACGCCGCTTCGTTCAAGAGATTCTCGAGATCGGCGCCGGAGAAGCCAGGCGTGCGCCGCGCCAGCACTTCGAGCTTGACGTTGGGCGCGAGCGGCTTGTTGCGCGCGTGCACGGCGAGGATCTGCGCACGGCCGACGACGTCGGCGCGGTCGACCACCACTTGGCGGTCGAAGCGGCCGGGCCGCAGCAGCGCAGGATCGAGCACGTCGGGGCGGTTGGTCGCGGCGATCAGGATGACGCCGGTGTTGAGATCGAAACCGTCCATCTCGACGAGCAATTGGTTGAGCGTCTGCTCGCGCTCGTCGTGACCGCCGCCGAGGCCGGCGCCGCGCTGACGCCCGACCGCGTCGATCTCGTCGATGAAGACGATGCAGGGCGCGCTCTTCTTCGCTTGATCGAAGAGGTCGCGCACGCGCGACGCGCCCACGCCGACGAACATCTCGACAAAATCGGAACCGGAGATCGAGAAGAACGGCACGCCGGCTTCGCCTGCGATCGCGCGCGCCAGCAGCGTCTTGCCGCTGCCGGGCGGCCCAAGGAGCAGCAAGCCCTTCGGGATGCGCGCACCCAAGCTTTGGAACTTCTTCGGATACTTGAGGAACTCGACGACCTCGGCAAGCTCTTGCTTTGCTTCATCAACGCCTGCGACGTCGGCGAAGGTCACCTTCGGGCGGTTTTCGGTGAGCAGCTTCGCGCGGCTGCGCCCGAACGAGAGCGCTTGGCTGCCGCCCGACTGCGCCTGGCGCATGATCACGAGCACAAAGATGATGATGACAACGAGCGGGATGATCGTGTACGCGGCCATGATCCAGGTCTGCGAGCTGCTGTCGTTGGACCCGTCGCTCTTGACGTGGATGTTCTTTGCCAGCAGCAAATCGCCGAGCTCTTTGGACATCTCGGCGTTCGGGATCAGCACCCGTTCGGTCGTGTCGCCCGCGAGCTTGGCCATCGCCACGCTTTGCCCGAGCGTCACGCTGGCGATAGAATCGGGCTGCTTTTGGACCTGCTGGACGAACTCGCTGTAGTCGACGTTCTTCTGGTTCGTCGCGCTTTGCTTATACCAAGCGAAGCCGAGGGCGACGATGATCGCCGTCCCGAGGACTACGAGCAGATATCGGATGAACTTGGCCACGCGTTTGATATTCCCCGAAGGGGCCTTTCTTGTCCCGGGTCCGGTGTTTTCTTCCTCTAGTAATACGTATCGGGCGGTCGGGAAGTTTAGTAGAGGGGAGTGCCTTGGGCCTTCTGGGTGCCGTTTGCGGTACCCTACCCTTTGCGCGGCTTGATCAGCTGTACTGCGACCCAGCCCACAGAAGCGCGAGCACCCGATCGCCGCGCGCCGCAAATGGTTCCATCACGCGCACGCCGACCACAGCGACGATGCGATCTGCAAGGGTCAGCACGGGCGTGTCGCTGCGCCGATGTTTTGGCACGCCCGCTTTGGCGAGAAAGCGCGCCAGCGAAGTTGCTTGACGGCGCCCAGACGGCACGCACGTGTCACCCGTTCTCGGAGCACGGATATTCAGCGCTGCGTTTTCAGGCAGCGCGTCTGGATCGAGCAGCAGTGCGCGGCGCGGCGCGCGCGCCCGCGTCGTACGCCGCAGTTCGATCGATCCGGTGCTGTCTCGCTCGACCCTACCGCCGCGCGGCACGAGGATCGTCGATCCGTCAGGCGGTGCTGCTGCGCGGGCGCGTCTTGGCAGCCGGTCTCCCGGCGCGTCCGGGTGCACGATCAAGCGCCCGGCCGACAGCTCGACGCTCGCACGGCCTGCGTGGAACCGTCCGCCGCGGCCTTGTGCGATCGCGCGTGCGATCGCGTCGCAATGCGCGAAGTGAAAGTCGCGCAGATCGCCCGCGCTGCGCCGCACCGCGTAGCGGATCACGCGCCGCAGCAGCGGCGGATCGAGCGCGCGCAGCGCGCGAGCCGAGAGCTCTTCGCTCGTCCGGTCGCGGCGAGCGCGTTGCCACGCCGCATCCGTCACGCGATCGAGCACCCGCCGGTCCGCGGCCAGCAACGCGGCCGAACGCGCGATCGCGGCGCTCGCGCCGGGCATGCGCTGCTCCAGCTCGCGCAGCAGCGCGCGCAACGCATTGCGGCGCAGCCGCATGTCGTCGTTCGTCTCGTCCGTCGCGTACGGCACGCCGCTTGCGCGCACGAATTCCCGCAGCTCGTCTTTGCCGTAGCGCAGCAGCGGACGAAGCAGGGCGATACCAGCCGCCAGCGGCCGTCGGCGCCGCAGCGCAGCCACGCCGTCGAGGCCGCTGCCGCGAGCCAAGGCGAGCAGCACGGTCTCGCTCAGGTCGTCGCGATGGTGCCCGGTGACGACCGTGTCGGCGCCCACGCGCGCGGCAATGCGCGCCAGTTCGCGATAGCGCGCCGCGCGTGCCGCAGCCTCAAGGGAGTTCTTTCGCACCGCGACCTTGATGCGCGCGACTACGACGCGCGCGGCCACGTGACGCGCCTGTGCGCGCACCGCTGCGATGTCGGCCGATATCGCCGCGCGAGGGCGCAACCCGTGGTCGACGTACGCGGCGTAAAGACGCACGTCGGGCATCGCCTCGCGCGCGAGAAGCAGGGCCGCCGCGCTGTCCGCCCCGCCCGACGTCGCGACGACGACGGTGCGGCTAGGAGCTGCGTCGCGCGTAGCGCGCCGCTTCGCGTTGCGCTTCGCGTTTTTTGATGCTCTCGCGCTTGTCATACAACTTCTTGCCGCGCGCCAGCCCCAGTTCGGCTTTGACGAGGCCGCGCTTGAAATACAGGCGCAGCGGCAGCAGCGTCAAGCCCTTCTCCTGCAACGTGCCGATGAGCCGTTTGAGCTCGCGGGCGTGCAGCAGCAATTTGCGGTCGCGGCGCGGCTGGTGCTGCGAGAAGAACGTGCCTTGTTCGTATGGCGGGATGTGCACGTTGATCAAGTACGCCTCGTGCCCCTTGAGGCGCACGTAGCCGTCGACCAGCGACGCTCCGTTGGCGCGCAGGCTCTTGACTTCGGTGCCGGTGAGCACGAGCCCGGCCTCCATGCGATCTTCGATCTTGTAGTCGTGAAACGCGCGCCGATTGCTCGCGATGGGCTTCTCGCCGCCCGGCGGTGGCGCCATGTGCGGGTATCAGACCGCGACGAAGCGAGAACGGCCCTCGGCGAAGATCGTGCCCGCGCCGTCCGAGAGAATCGCTTCGCCGTCGAAGACCTTGCCGCGGCGCCGCTGCACGGTCCCTTCCGCGACGAGCGGCGCGCCGGTCGGGGCCGGTTTTCGA
Source organism: Vulcanimicrobiota bacterium (assembly GCA_019237415.1). GTDB lineage: Bacteria > Vulcanimicrobiota > Vulcanimicrobiia > Eremiobacterales > Eremiobacteraceae > JAFAHD01. Next base: position 1,527 of record JAFAHD010000132.1, on the reverse strand, counting down.
AATCTGATCTCGAGCTTCGCCGTCACGGCGCGCACGCCCGCCGCGATCGATGCATGCGCCATGACCTCGTCGAGCAGCACCGCGACGATGCCGCCGTGCAGCATGCCGGTCCAACCGCTCATGTGCGCAGGAATGGTCACGCGGCAGCGCGCGGAGTTCTCGCCGTACTCGAAGTGCAGGCGAAGGCCGAGTTCGTTGTCGGGACCGCATGCGAAGCAGCGCCGGTCGTCCTGCAGGCGCGACGGCGCGGTCGACGCCAAGAACGCTTCGCGCGACGCCGTCACTTGACGTCGCCGTGTTTGATCTTGTCGAGCTGCGACTGCGAGAACTCCGGCGCTTCGCCATACACGATGGCTTCCGAAAACGCCAGTTTCGCCTCCGGCACCTTGTGCACTTTGAGATAGACGGTGCCGAGCAGCGGCAATCCATACTGGCCGGCTTCGCCGACATGGCCCTTGTCGAGATCGATTGCAGTCTTCAGATACTTGATAGCCGCGTCGTACTGTCCGAGGTCGTCCATGATCGAACCGAGATGGTAGAACGCGTCCGGATAGTTAGGCATCATGTTCGGCACGTCGACCAGGTAGGCGAGCGCGCGGTTTGGATCTTTGAGGTCGACCTGATAGATGCTCGACAGATACTCGCGCGCCAGCACATCCTTTGGCACGGTTTGCAGCGCCGCGAGGAACTCGGCTTTGGCCCGGCTGGTCGAGTTGTCGCCTAGCCGATAGATGCCGAGCCCCACGTGCGCGGCTGCCATATGCGGGTCGAGCTGCAGCGCTTGATTGAAGGCATCGCGCGCGTCCGGCCCACGCGCCGTTTGGAACTGCGACATGAAAAGGTAGGTGAACCCGAGGCGCGTCTGCGCGAGCGCGTCGCGCGGATTCTTGGCCGCGTCCTCCTCCTCTTGGTCGGCCTGTTGGGTGAGCGCCTCGACGCCGAGATTGCGCAGGCTCGCGTTGTAGAACGACAGCGAGAACGAGTCGGTTGGCGCGATCGCAAGCGCGTCTTCGAACGCGGCTTTCGAGGCGGCGAAATTCTTAGAGTAGAACGCGAGCAAGCCGTCGCTCACGTGCGTCAGGAAGGCGTGGTTCGAAAACTGATCGCCCGGAGCGTCGGCGGCGGCCGGGTGCGCGCACGCAAGCACGGCGGCACAGGCCGCTGCTGCGATGAGATGAAGACGAAGCGAGGACATCATGCCTTTCTGTACGGAGAGCCTTGACTGGGGCGCCCTTCTCACCAACCCGAGACCAAGCGTTCGCGCAGCAGCTCTGGGAGTGCCGCGCGGGCCATGCGCTCCTGGACGCCTTCGATGTCGTAAGCCACCCGCCGGATCTCGACGGCTGCGCCTTCGACGTCATACAGCGCGAACGAAGCCTGCGGGTTGCGATCGCGCGGCTGCCCGACGCTCCCGACGTTGATGATGTAACGGAATTCGGGGACGACGTCGATTCGTCCGCCATGCAGGAGCCGTTGCTGGTACGTCCTGCCTGCCGGGTCCTGGTAGTACACTTCCGCGACGTGGCT